>CAMAHZ010000027.1 GCA_945834965.1 uncultured Clostridia bacterium
AGCCTGTGATGGATAACCGTCCATAACTATCTTTTATCGCCTTATGTTCTCAGGAGAGCCCACAAATTATGCAAATGCAACAATATAAAGTAAAAAATCTTTAAATTACTACTTTGCCGTTTAAATAGCCGTCGATTAAGCCTTCCACGTCGTACAGCTCGTCGAATTTAGCGATTAAATCTTCGGGTGCGGCAAGAGAGAAGCAGTTGTCTTTAAAGTAGTTTGCAAGTGCCGAAAAGAACTTCTTATCGCCCATAGCGGTGCGCACGCTTTCAAACATCAAAAGGCTTTTATTGTAGACGATATTTATATATTCGTACTCGCCTTCGTACTCGTTTATAGCACGGGTCATAGTCGTATCGCTCTTGCCGAAAATCTGGTTGTAGACCGAATAATACGCCCTGTACGACTTTATTGCCGAACCTAAAATGCCCGTACGCGTAAAGCCGTAGGCAGGGTGCGTTTCAAAAAAGGCAAGGGTGGAGTACTCCGCCAGCCCTTCGTCCTGCCAGGCGCAAGTCACCTGATTGCTGCCGACCATAGCGTACCACCATTGATGCGCCGTTTCGTGTACGGCGGTGTAAACGGCGTTCTCTTCGGTCAAAGCGGAATTAATCATAGTCAGCGCAGGGTATTCCATACCGCTTGAATTTAACGGCGTAAACACCACCGAAAGGGTGGGGTAGGCATAATTGCCGAACAGGGAAGAGAAGTACTCAAGGCTCTCGACGGTGGCGTTAAGCTCCTTTTGCGGCTGTCTTTCGCCGCAGTAATATACGGTTACCGCACAGCCGTTAAAGTTTTGGGTCAGCGTCTTGAAATCTTTTGAGAGTACCGCCGCAAAGTCCCTTGCGTTTTCAAGGGTGTAACGGGTTGTAACCCCGTCCTTTTCTTCCTTGCGCTCGACTTCTTTACCGCTCGTCGCGGCGGTATATCCCAAGGGCAATTTAAGCGTTACGTCGTAATCTGCGCAAGCGGAGACGAACGGGTCGCCCGTGGAATAGTAGGGCGTTTGAATAAACCCTTCTTTTGAGTAGGCGCAAAGAATGGGGTAGAAGTTACCCAAGTTTACGCTCTCTTTGGTCACGCCCGTGCGATGGTTAATTTTGGCAAGGTCAAGCGTGTAGCTTATTGTAACCGTCGTACTCTGTTCGGGGTATAAAGGCTCGCTTAGCGCAACTTTTAAAATGTTTTCGTCGTCGCCGCAAACTTCCCAGCTTGCACAGCCTTCAACGCTTTCAACGCTCTCGCCGCCGTAGTTTACGCCGCAGTAATAGGCTTTATTATCGCCCGACGCGGCAGGCTTGTTTTTTGCGTCTTGCCTGTAGGCGTTGCCCCACAAATTAAAGCAAAGGCTGTCAAGCTCGTTGTCGGTGCGGTTGTGGTAGGTAAAGGTGCAGGTGCCGTTCAACTTCTCTTCTTCTTCGTCGTAGGTGGCGCAGATTGCGTACTTGTCGCTGTCTAAGCTTTCGCCCTTTTTGCAGGCGGAAAGGGGCAGGGCGCAGGCGGCAATAAGCGCGGTTGCAATAATCAAGGTCGTCTTTTTCATACTTTAAGGTTATGCCGTGCTTACGCGAGTTAGAACTTTTTTCGCCGCTTTAAAATAATATGTAAGGTATATGAAAGTCTGCGTAATAACTCAAAGAAATAATAATTTTTCACTGCCGTTGCCGCAATGCGATATAGCCCTTTTCAACTTCTCGACCTTGGGCGGCGTCGATTTCGGCGCGGAAATAGACGGCAAAAGCGATAAGTTGCAGACTATGGCGGCGTACTCGGCTAAGTGCGCCTGCGGCGTTTTGTGCGGCTGTATAACCGACAGCAGGGGGTTAAAGCGCAAGTCGGTCGCCGTCGCAAGCGAAGGCAGGCTGTTGGGTATTACCGATATGATGTACGTTTTAGACGGTGAAGAGTATAAAAGCGGCGGTGCGGTCGGCGTATATTTTCTGCACGGCTATAAGGTAGGGGTGTGCATAGATAACGATTTGCTCTTCCCCGAGCATATAAAAACTTTGGCGGTCTGCGGCTGTAATTTAATCTGCGTGCATTGCGAAGATTTGTTAAATACAATGGCGCCGCAGCTTATCCGCTCGTACGCCTATATTTACGGCGTACCCGTCGTTATGGTCGCGGGGAAAGTGGCTTTCTTTGCGGATATTACGGGGGTAATCGCAACTTCTAACCGCCCCGTATCGCTGTTTGAAACTACTTTAAAGAACTGCTACAGGGTAGTAACCACCCGAAAAAGGGGGCTTTTTGAAGGGTGCGGCGCAGACGTTTAACCGCTTATTTATAAGGGCGGTTTAGCTATAGCTAAAAAATAAGCGAAAAGTTTATAAATGGCTTGAAATTTAATCGGGCATATAGTATAATGAATAATGCGTAAATATTCTATGGAGTGGTAAAGTATGTTCAGTATGACCGGTTACGGCAGGGGCGAATATAAACAGGGCGGTTTGGAAGTTGTTGCGGAGATTAAGACCGTCAACAACCGCTATTTAGACGTGTCCTTAAAATGCCCCAGAATTCTTTCGGCTTACGAAGACGTTTTGAGAAACGTCGTAAGGGAAAAACTTACAAGGGGTCACGCCGACGTGTATATTTCCTTTACCGATAAAAGAGAAAACCGTGCGGCATTATCCGTAGATTTACAGGCGGCAAAGGCTTGGGTGGATATGGCATCTCAGCTTAAAGAAGTATTTCCCGAGCTTGAAAACGATTTTACCGTGTCGTCTTTAATGCGCCAGCAGGACGTGTTAAAGCAGGAAGATATGTCCTGCGACGAAGAGCTTGCTCAGGGCGCAAAGTCGGCGCTTTCCGCCGCGTTGGACAAGCTTAATCTTATGCGCAAGACCGAAGGCGAAAAGCTTGCAAAGGATATGCTTTCAAGGGTTGACTTGGTTGAAACGCTCGTTTCTAAGGTTAAAGAGCGTGCGCCGTTAGTCGCCGCAGACTATAAAAAACGCCTTGAAGAGAAGATTAAAAACTATCTCGACGGCGTAAATTACGACGAAGGCAGGCTGCTTACCGAAGTTGCAGTCTTTACCGATAAGAGCAATATCGATGAAGAGCTTACAAGGCTTGGCTCTCACATCTCTCAATTCAGGGAGATTGCAAGCGCCGATTTAGTAGGCAGAAAGCTCGACTTTTTGGTTCAGGAATTCAACAGAGAGACCAACACCATCTGTTCAAAATCCAACGATTTGGCAATAACTAAGCTGGGGTTGGAGCTTAAGAACGAAATTGAAAAAATCAGGGAACAGGTGCAGAACGTTGAGTAAGGGTAAATTGTTGGTGCTTAGCGGACCTTCCGGGGTAGGCAAGGGCACAATCGTAAAGGAAGTATTAAAGCTCCGCCCCAACGCCTGCGTATCCGTATCCTGCACGACGCGCAGCCCAAGGGACGGCGAAATCGACGGGAAGAGCTATTTTTTCATCTCTAAAGAGCAGTTTGAAAGTATGATAGGGCAAGGCGGCTTTTTGGAGTATTCTGAACACTTTAACAACTATTACGGCACGCCTAAAAAGTTTGTGGAAGAAAAGCTTTTATCGGGCGACGTGATTTTGGAAATAGATGTAAACGGCGGATTAAGCGTAAAGAAATCTATGCCCCAAGCCGTTCTGGTTATGATTGCGCCCCCCGATAAAGAGGCGCTGTACGCAAGGCTCCGCGGCAGGGGGACGGAAGGGGAAGACGTAATCGCAATGCGCCTTGACAGGGCGGATTACGAGCTGTCTAAAGCGCCCTTGTACGATTATACGGTAATTAACGACGACTTATATCAAGCAGTCGGCGAAGTGGTTAAAATATTAGAAGAAGGAGAACAAGATAATGATTAACGTACCTGCAGTAGACAATCTTTTAGACAAACTTTCACGCGAAGGACACACCGCATCCCGTTACGAGTTGTGCGTGGTGGTTTCTAAGCGCGCCCGTCAGCTCATCGAAAGGGGCGCGGTAAACAGCGCAAACGAAAACCCCGGCAAGTTAAAGGAAATCGCCCTTGCCTGCGAAGAGATTGACGACGGTAAAATAATCTCGGTTAAGGACTGATTGTAAAATAAAACTTTAAAATCCGTTCCGCTTGAAGGCGGTTCGCAAAAAAAAGTCAAGTGCGCCCGCCCTTCGTTTGGGTGGGCGAAAATTATAAAGAGCAAGTTTTTATGTACGCAAAGGTAATCGTAGATATAGCCCACTCGCAGGTGGACAGGGTATTTGAATATTCCTGCCCTGAAAACACTCAGGCGGGCTGTAGGGTAAAAGTTCCGTTCGGCGGAAGAGTTATCGAAGGGTTTGTAATTGCAGTAAGCCAAACCCCGTCTTTTGCCGCGGAAAAAATTAAGCCCGTAACTTCTCTCTACGACGAATTGCCTGCGTTAGTACCCGAATGTTTTGCGCTTATGGAGAGCATTGCCCAAAGGTACAGGGTGCCTAAGGCGGCGTCATTAAGGCTCTTTCTGCCGTCCGAAATGCGGCTTGGTAAGGTGAACGAAGTCTTTGAAAAGCGCATACGCCTTTGCGGCGATATATCCCTTATAGGCAAGGCGGCGAAAAAGCAGGCGGAAGCGGCGCAACTCCTTTCAACGGGCGATACGGATTTTACTTCGCTTTGCAATAAGTGCGGCAGGGTGGCAGTAAATGCGCTGATTGAAAAGGGCGTTGCCGAAGTTTATAAAGTTAAGCGCAACCGCACGCCTATGTCGGGCGGCGGCGAAGGCTTTGAAAAAAGAATTTTAACGCCTGCTCAAAAGGCGGCTTTGGACTATATAGAAAGGTCGGATAAGCGGGTTCAGCTCATTCACGGCGTTACGGGCAGCGGCAAGACGGAGATATATTTGAATATAATCGCCGAGCAGTTAAGGCGGGGTAAGACGGCAATATTCTTAGTGCCGGAAATCTCGCTCACGCCGCAGATGCTCTCCCAACTCCGCGCACGCTTTGGCAGCGAAGCGGCGATAATGCACAGCGGACTTTCCGCAGGGGAACGCTTTGACGAGTGGTGGCGCTTGCGCTCGGGCGAAGCCAAAATAGCCATAGGCGCGCGCTCTGCAATCTTTGCGCCCCTTGAAAATATCGGTGCTATAATTATCGACGAAGAGCACGACTCTTCCTACCGCTCGGAGACTGCGCCGAGATATTCGACCGTGGATATTGCAACTCTTCGTGCGGAATATAACGATTGTAAACTAATCTTAGGCAGCGCAACGCCTTCGGTAGAGAGCTATATTGCGGCGACCGAAGGGCGGTACGGCTTGGTCACGCTGACAGAGCGTATTAACGGCAAGCCCATGCCCGAAATAATAATTGCCGATATGCGCAAGGAGATTAAAAGGGGGAACGTATCCAACCTTTCGCGCGCATTGAGAGAAGAGCTTGAAAAAACTCTGTCGTCGGGCAATCAGGCGATAATCTTTTTAAACCGCAGGGGGTATTCGCAGACTGTAATCTGCGCCGACTGCGGGTACGTTGCAAAGTGCGAAAACTGCGACGTAAGTTTAACCTATCACAGCGAAGAGAACTGCTTAAAGTGCCACTACTGCGGCGCAAAATACCGTATGCTTTCAGCCTGCCCCGACTGCGGCGGCAAGCATTTGCGCTATAGCGGTACGGGCACTCAAAGGGTGGTTGCGGAAATTAAGGAACTCTTCCCGTCGGCAAGGGTTATAAGAATGGACAACGACACGGTGTCGGGCAAGGACGGGCACTATAAAATTTTAAAGAGCTTTTCGGAAAAGCAGGCGGATATTCTGGTCGGCACGCAGATGATTGCAAAGGGGCACGACTTCCCTTCCGTAACTTTAGTGGGCATTTTAGACGCCGATATGAGCTTGCATTTTTCCGACTACAGAAGCGGCGAGCGGACCTTTCAGCTTATAACTCAGGTCGCAGGCAGAAGCGGCAGGGCCGGGTCAAAGGGCAAGGTCGTATTGCAGACCTATTCGCCTGAAAACTACATACTTCGCTATGCAATAAGCTACGACTATAAGGGCTTTTTTGAAAACGAAGTTAAAATGCGCAAGGCGGCTCTCTTCCCCCCGTATTCGCTCATCTGCCGAGTTATGGTAGTTGCGGACAAGGACGAAAGCGCTTTGGAAGCTTTGAAAAAGGTATACCTTGCGATAGAAGAGATAAGAAAGAGCGATTCGGACGAGTTTATCTTTTTAAACAAAATGCACTCGCCCATTAAAAAAATACAGAACAAAGTGCGCTATCAGGTGCTTGCAAGGCTAAAGAGCGACAAGTACCTTAAAGATATCTACGATATTGCGGTGGGGGCGTCGAATGCGGACGCGCTCGTCTACGTAGAAGAAAACCCCGTCAATCTATCGTGACGGGATAAAAAAATTCATCGGGAGTTAATTTTTATGGCATACAGATACGTTGTGCAAATAGGCGACGAAAGGCTTAGAAAAAACTGTGAAGAAGTTAAAAAGTTCGATAAAGAGCTGTGGTCGCTTTTAGACGATATGAAAGAGACCGTCCGCAAGGAAAACGGCGCAGGGCTTGCCGCACCGCAGATAGGAATTAATAAGCGAGTGGTGGTAATCGATTTGGAAGAAGGGTATTTCGAGATGATTAACCCCAAAATCTTATCCGTCAAGGGCGAGCAGACGGGCACCGAAGGCTGTCTTTCGGTTAAGGGTAAGTACGGTATCGTCACCCGTCCTTTAAAGGTTAAGTCGGAATATAGGGACAGAAACGGCAAAAAGCATACCGTTACGGGTACCGAGCTTTTCGCACGCTGTATGTGCCACGAGTTCGACCATTTGGACGGCGTATTATACGTGGACAGGGCGAGTGAAATGTACGACGAAAAGCCCGACGAGGAATAATATGAAGATAGCTTATGCAGGTACGCCCGAATACGCAGTCGCGCCCCTTAAAGCGTTGATAGATAAAGGGTACGACGTGGTCGCCGTTATAACTCAGCCCGACAAGCCCGTCGGAAGAAAGCGCATACTCACCCCGTCGCCCGTAAAGGCGTTTGCGCAGGGCGTGGGCGTTTCAGTCTACGACTTTGAAAAAATACGCGACAACGTGGAAGAAGTAAAAGGCATAGGCGCAGACCTTTTAATAACCTGCGCGTACGGTCAGCTTTTAACCGACCCTATCCTAAAGGCGTTCCCTATGGGCGTGTACAATCTGCACGCGTCGCTCTTGCCGCTATATAGGGGTGCAAGCCCCATTCAGTCGGCAATTCTTGCCGGCGAAAAGTACACGGGCGTAACCGTAATGCGCACCGAGCTAAAGCTCGACTGCGGCGATATCCTGCTCGTAAAGCGCTGCGAGATAGGCGATAGAACGTACGGCGAGCTTTCAGACGAGCTTTCCGCTCTTTCTGCTATAGCGGCGGTAGAGACGGTAGAAATACTTTCAAAGGGCGAACCCCAACTTCTATTGCAGGACGAAGCTAAGGCGACCTTCTGCAAAAAGATAAATAAGGCGGACGGCAAAGTCGACTTTAGTAAAAGCGCAAGGCAGGTTGCAAACCTTATAAACGCTTTCAGCCCTGCGCCTGCGGCTTTCTGCTCACTTGATACGGCTCAGGTCAATCTTTTAAAGGCAACGCCTTGCGAAGGTTGCGGCGAAGTCGGCACGGTTATCAAGGCGGACAAGGGCGGAATAGTAGTCGCCTGCGGCGAAGGTGCGGTCAACGTTTTAAGCTTGCAGTTTGCAGGCGGCAAGCCCCTTAAGGCGGCGGACGCGGTCAACGGAAGAAAGATAAAGGTGGGCGACAGACTTGACTAATCCCTTTGCCGACCCCTACTTAGTCCTATCTAAGGTATATTTAAACGGTCAGTTTTTAAAACAGGCGATATCTTCTACGCCCGTCGAGCCGCTAAATAAAAACCGCACGGTTAAAATTTGTTACGGCGTGCTTGATAAGGACTATTACTTAGAGCATATTATAGGGTTAAACGCAACCGAACGCCCTAAAACCGCCGTTAGAATAATACTAAAAATCGCACTCTATATGCTTGAGTTTATGGGCAAGCACGACTATATGGTCGTGGACAGCGCAGTCGACTTGACCAAAAAGTTAGGCAAAGGCGGTGCGGCAGGGTTCGTAAACGCGTTTTTGCGCAGTTACAAGCTGCCCGTACAGCCGTTGGGAAAGGACGAAGCGATTGCCCTTAAAACTTCTACGCCCGTCTGGCTTGTCAAGAAGTTGAGAAGAAGTTATAAAGACGAAGCCGAGTTAATCTTATCCGCACCGTCGCTCGGTCAGGGCGTAAGGTTTATTTCGGGGGCGGAAAAGTATACAGATAAACCCCACACAGACACGCCCTTTAAGGACGTTAAAATTTTCAACAATTTCGAAAGGGACGAAGGGTTCTTTACGGGCGATTACACCTTTCAGTCGGTTGGCTCTGCCGCAATATGCAACGCCGTCGCCCCGTGCGAAAAGCTGTTGGACGCGTGCGCCGCACCCGGCGGCAAGTCTGCCTACCTTGCCTTAAAGTGCAAAAGCGTAGTATCCTGCGAGCTGCACCCCCACAGGGTTAAGCTGATTGAAGAATATTTCGAGCGTATGGGCGTTAAAAACGGGGCGGCTATGCAGGCGGATTCGTCGGTTTTTAACCCCGACTTTGAAAACTCTTTCGATGCGGTTTTGTGCGACGTGCCCTGTTCGGGTACGGGCGTTATAAACGAAAATCCCGATATAAAGCTCAACCGCAAGGAGAGCGATATTTCAGCGCTTGCGGCGTTGCAGCTTAAAATATTGACCAACTGCTCTCGCTATCTAAAGTCGGGCGGTACGCTGTACTATTCAACCTGCTCTATTCTGCCCGAAGAAAACGACAGCATAGCCGTGTCCTTTTTAAACGGCAACCCCGACTTTACGCTTGCAATCCCGTCGTCGCCTTTGGGGCATAAGACGACCAAGTACGGTTTGCAGTTTTTGCCCCATATATCGTTGGGGGCAGGGTTCTATTTAACCGCGTTTAAAAAGGCTTAGATTAAATTATGAAAGCTATTTTACAGGATTTAAACTATCAACAAATTGAAGATTTAGTCTTAAGGCTCGGCGAAAAGAAGTTCAGGGCAAAACAGCTTTATGACGGGCTTATGCAGGGCAAGCGCATAAGCGAGATTAACCTTTCAAAAGAGTTAAGGGGAAAGCTTTTAGATGAGTTTGAAGATTGCCCGATAGAGATAATCAAGACCTTAATTAGCGCAGACGGAACGGAAAAATACCTCTTCCGCCTTGCGGACGGCAATATTATAGAAGGCGTGTTTATGCGCTATAAGTACGGCAATACGCAGTGCGTTTCAACGCAGGTCGGGTGCCGTATGGGCTGTAAATTCTGCGCAAGCACTTTAGGCGGCAGGGTCAGGGATTTGACTTCGGGTGAAATTTTATCACAGGTTTTAGTTGTGAACGCCAAGCATAAAGAAGGGACGAAAAGGGGCGTAACCAATATCGTTTTAATGGGCAGCGGCGAGCCGCTCGATAACTATCAAAACGTAGTAACCTTTCTTCGCAACGTTTCTCAAGAAGGGGGAATAAATATTTCCCCCCGTAATATATCCCTTTCAACGTGCGGACTCGTCGATAAAATGTACGACTTAGCCGAAGAAGGCTTGCCGATAAACTTAACCGTATCTCTGCACAGCACTACGGATAGCGAAAGGGCAAGGACTATGCCCGTTGCAAACAAGTGGAAAATTGCCGAAATTTTAAAGGCGTGCGAAAATTATTTTAAGGTTACGGGCAGGCGGTATATCTTCGAGTATGCTTTAATCGCAGGCGAAAACTGCGATAGCCGCCATGCAGAAGAGCTGATAAACCTTTTAAAGGGCAAGCCCTGCCACGTAAATTTAATAAGGCTTAACGAAGTTAAAGAGCGTTCGCTTATGGCGGCGGAAGAAAAACAGGCGTATACGTTCCTTTCGCTATTGCAAAAGGGCGGTCTTTCGGCAACGCTAAGAAGAAGGACGGGCGCCGACGTGGGCGGTGCTTGCGGTCAGCTCAGGGCGTCGTACGCGCAAGAGCAAGAAAATAACGATAACTAATTTTAAGGAGATATACAAATGGCAAAAGTTGCGCCTTCTATTCTCTCCGCCGATTTTTCGGCGATGGGTCAGGCAATAAAAGATATTGATGTGGCAGGGGCAGATTTGGTGCATTGCGACGTTATGGACGGCAGCTTTGTAGAGCCCATAACTTTCGGCGGACAGATGGTTAAAAATATCCGCAAAATTACCAACCTTCCCTTGGACGTGCACCTTATGATTGAGCACCCCAAAACGCAGATTAAATTCTTTGCGGACGCAGGTGCGGACGTTATTACCGTGCATTACGAAGCTTGTTCCAAGATTTCGCCTACCTATTTGGAAGAGACCTTACAGCTTATCAAAAGCTACGGCGTAAAGTGCGGTGCGGTAATAAACCCCGATACCGACGCGGAAAAAATATATTCCGTATTGCCCCTTTGCGATATGGTGTTAGTTATGTCCGTGTTCCCCGGCTACGGCGGTCAGAAGTTTATTCCCACGTCGTTAGAGAACGTTAAAAAGCTTAAAAAGTTCGCTTTAGAGAACGGTCTTAATTACGATATAGAGATTGACGGCGGCGTAACCGTTGACAACGCCGAAGAGATAAGGGCGGCAGGTGCAAACGTGTTGGTTGCAGGCTCTGCCGTGTTCAAGGCGGAAGATATGGCTTGCGCAATTAGCAGGATAAGGGGATAAAAATGTCTAAAGGCATACTGCTTTTAAACGGCGAACCCTACCTTGAAAAAATCGACGCGGAAGGCGCTTTCGTAACCTGTTGCGACGGGGCTTACGAATGGGCTAAGGGCAGGGTAAAAATAGACGAAAACGTGGGCGACTTCGATTCCCTTTCCTATATCCCCACGCCGCCGCCCACGGAAATTTACCCTTCCGAAAAGGACTTTACCGACGGCGAAATCGCCATAAGAAAGCTTATTTCAAGGGGCGTGGACGAGATTGAAATCTACGGCGCAGGCGGCGGAAGAGAAGACCACTTTTTGGGTAATTTGCAGCTTTTATACTACTCGTTAAAGCAGGGGGTTAAGGCTAAGATAATAACGCAAAACTCAATTATCTTCGCCGCAAGCGGAAGGGTGGAATTTAACGGCGTTAAGGGCAAGACCTTTTCGGTGTTACCTTTCGGCGGAAAGGTGCATATACTGTATGGCAGGGGTTTTAAATACGACTATCCCACAAGCTTATCTTACGGCGAGTGCCGCGGTATATCTAATATATGTATAGAAGATAACGGCGTGTTGGAAATAGCCGAAGGCGAAACCGCCCTGATTATAATCAATAGGGGGAGAGTATGACCGTAATCTGCATAAAACCACCTAAGCCGCTTAGAAAGATTTTAAAGCTGTTTAAAAAGGGCGCATAAGTTTGCGCCCTTTTTTATATCGCGTGGAGAAAGGAAATAATTTTCACCGTTTACTCACTTTCTTTCCTTGCGTAAACCCCTTCTTATATGATAAAATAATGGCGTTATGAAAAAGTTTTTAAGTATTGCTATGGCAACCGCGTCAATCGTGTTCGCCTGTGCCTTTACAGGGTGCAGCGGCGGCGATGCGACCGTAAACTATACCTTGTCCGAAGACGGTAGCTATTATATAGTAAGCTCGGTCACGGGGAATAAAAAGGCGTTAAAAAGCTACGAAATCCCTGCGACCTATTCGGCGGAAGAAGGGGGAGTCAAGTTGCCCGTAACCACCATTGCGGACAGTGCGTTTTATCAATGTGGGTCTCTTCGCACGGTCTTAATACCCGATTCGGTTACGTCGATAGGCAATTTGGCGTT
>CAMAHZ010000028.1 GCA_945834965.1 uncultured Clostridia bacterium
GTTGAAGAAGTCGTTGAAGAAACTGTCGAAGAAGTTGTTGCAACCGAAGAAACTGCCGTCTGCGACGATTGTGATAATGTGCAGGACGAAGAAAAGACTGAAGGTGGTGAAACCGCTAATGATTAAGTTTGGACCGAGCGGCAACAGCTTAAGCTTTTATGAAATGGGCTATAAGCATACTGCACAGGCACCCGACTACTTAAATAAATTTAACCTTGATTGCTTTGAATATTCGTTCGGCAGGGGTGTAACTCTCTCCGAAGGAAAGGCAATCGAGATAGGAGAAGCCTTTTTATCAAGCGGTAAAGAGATAAGTGTGCACGCACCGTACTTTATCAATTTTGCCAACCCCGACGATGAAGCGGCTCAAAAGTCCTATAATTACGTTTTGCAGAGCGCAAAATATTTAAAGCTTTTAGGCGGTAAAAGGGTTGTGTTTCACCCTGCCGCACAGGGCAAAGCAACGAGGGAAGAAGCTGTTTCGCGTACCGCAGACAGATTAAAGGTTTTGTGCGACTATATATATCTGAACGGGTTTGAAGATATGTACTTCTGTCCCGAAACGATGGGCAAGCTTGCGCAAATAGGCACTTTGGAAGAAGTGGTTGAATTCTGCAAGATTGATAAGATTTTCGTGCCTGCAATCGACTTTGGGCATATAAACGCAAGGGAACAGGGTAGTTTACGCACGGTAGAAGATTTTAAAAGCCGCCTTGAGTATATGATTGCCGAATTAGGCTACGACAGGGTTAAAAATTTCCACGTTCATTTTTCAAAGATAATGTACGGCGGCAAGGGCGAAATTAAACACTTGACCTTTGACGATACCGTTTACGGCCCTGAATTTGCGCCTTTGGCAGTTGCCCTTAAGCAGTTGAAGTTAGAGCCGTATATAGTTAGCGAATCTGACGGAACTCAGGCAGAAGACGCGCGTACGATGAAAGAAATTTATAATACTGTTGACATATAAAGATATTTTTGGTAAAATAGTACGAAAGTAAGAAAAGATGATTAACAGAACTAAAAAGGTGTTTGACGGCGTAAAAGCCGACGCTTTGGTCACCGAGCAGGAAGATTTAAGGTTCTATCTAACGGGCTTTGCAAGCTCTTTCGGCGTAGTTGTCTGCGACAGCTTAAGCGCAAAATTTTACACGGACAGCCGTTATTTAGAAGCGGCGCAAAACGCGCTTTGCGATAGCGGAATAGACGTTTTAGAATATCCCAAAGGTATTTCTTTGGCAGAGCTTTTAAGCGGATATAAGACGATTGCGATGCCGCTTGACAGAATAAGCGCAAACGAATACAACGCGTTATTAAATAACGGTTTTACCATAGTGGACAGCACGACGGCGTTCAGAGACGCAATGGCTGTTAAAGACGAAGGCGAAATCGAAAATATAAAGCTTGCGTGCCTTGCAACCGATAAAGCGTTTGAAGAATTACTGCCTTTGATTAAAGAAGGTATGACTGAAAACGAAGTTGCAGCTCAGCTTGAATTTTTAATGAGAAAGCACGGTGCAAGCGGTACAAGCTTTGAAACCATCTGCGCCTTTGGCGCAAACGGCAGCGTTCCCCATCACGAGACGGGTAAAAGCGTATTAAAGTTCGGCGACCCCGTACTTATCGACTTCGGTTGCAAAATCAACGGATATTGTTCGGACTGTACTCGTACTTTTTTGTTCGGCGACGACGGCAAGCACGAAGAGTTTAAAAAAGTTTATGATAAAGTGCTTTCCGCCCATATGCTCGTAAAGGAAAAATTTACGGAAGGTATGCTTGGGCGCGAAGGGGACGCCATAGCAAGAGATTATCTTGCGAATTACGGACTTGCAAAATACTTTACCCATTCGCTCGGGCATAGCTTAGGCGTTAATATTCACGAATTTCCCAACCTTTCGCCGAACGATAAAAACGTATTTAAAAACGGAATGGTCTTTTCGGACGAGCCGGGCGTATATATTGCAGGACAGTTAGGTATTAGGATAGAAGACACCGTAACGCTTTCTGGCGGAAAGGTGGTAAGTTTAACTAACTCGGATAAAAAATTAATTATTTTATAACATATTAGCAAATCATTAAGGAGATAAACATATGGCATCTATTTTAGCAGGCGACATCAGAAAGGGCACGACTTTTGAATACAACGGTAAGGGCGTTTACACCGTTACCGAATTCCAGCACGTTAAACCCGGCAAGGGCGCGGCTTTCGTAAGAACGACTTTAAAGAACGTTGTAACCGGTCAGGTACTTTCCGACATTACCTTTAACCCTACGGCAAAGTTGGAAACCGCTCAGGTTGAAACGAGAAAAATGACCTATTCTTACACCGACGGCGAGTTCTACTATTTCATGGACCCCGATTCCTTCGAAATGACTACGCTTAACCTTGACCAGGTTGAAGATGCGTTAAAGTACATCAAGGAAAACGATATGGTTACCATTAAATTCCTTCACGGTACCGCTTTCTCGGTAGAGCCTGAAAACTTTGTAGAGCTTAAGATTATCGAGTGCGAACCCGGCGTTAAGGGCAACACTGCAACCAACGCTCTTAAGAATGCTACCGTAGAAACGGGTGCAACCATTCAGGTTCCTATGTTCGTTGAAGAGGGCGAGATTGTAAGAATCGATACCCGTACAGGCGAATATATGTCAAGGGTTGGCAAGTAATTAAATAAAATGAAAGCTGTCGTTCAGCGCGTTAGGCAAACAAAACTTTCCGTAGACGGTAGGCTTATTTCTCAAATCGAAGGGGGATTAACCGTCTTTTTGGGGGTTAAAAGCGGCGATTGTGAAAAGCAAGCCGAGTGGATTGCAAAGAAAATTGCAAATCTTCGCATATTTGAAGACGATAACGGCAAGATGAATTTGTCCGTTAAAGACGTTAAAGGCGAAGTGCTGTTGGTTTCGCAGTTCACTTTATACGGCGATGCGTCGCACGGAAATCGTCCGTCTTTTACTTTGGCGGAAGAGCCGCCCCGCGCGAACGAACTATACGAATACTGTGCAGAAAATCTTCGCTTAATGGGCGTGCCCGTAAAGCAAGGCGTTTTCGGCGCTGATATGAAGATAGAACAGTATAACGACGGTCCGGTAACTATAATATTAGAAAATTAACACAAGGCAGGTCGATTTATTATCGGCCTGTTTAAGCTATATATGAAGATAACTTTTTTAGGTACTGCCGCTTCGGAAGGCGTACCCGCAATGTTCTGTGACTGCAAATATTGTCAGGAAATAAGGAAAAGGGGTGTAAGCGAATTTCGTACCCGCACTCAGGTGCTTGTCGATAACGATTTATCAATCGACTTTCCGCCTGAAGCGTACGTTCATTCACTCAATTTCGGGGTAGACCTTTCAGCACTAAAATATTTAATAGTTACCCATTCGCACATGGACCATTTCTATGCGCACGATTTCATTTTGCGCGGATATAAGTACGCCGTACTTAAGGAAGAATTATTATCGATTTACGGCAACGGCGAAGTTAAAAAAGTCTTTGAAGAATGTACAAGTAGAGAGCTGAAATCAGAAGTTGCCGAACACTTGAAGATGAACGTAATCAAGCCATATCAACGTTTGGAAATCGGCGATTACCGCATTTTATCCTTACCTGCAATGCACGGCACTAAGGAAGACGCGCTTTTGTACTACGTTGAAAAGGGCGGCAAGGGTTATCTGCATCTATACGATACGGGCGAGCTTTCCGACGACGCTATACGATTCCTTGCAAAAAATAGCGCGAAAGCAAATATCGTTGCCTTTGACTGTACTTTCTTGGACGCGCCTTACGAAAAGGGAAGAAGGCATATGTGTGTTGAAGGCGATATGATATTATCTAACCGCCTTGAACGAGCAGGGGTAATTGACGGAAGTACCGTAAAGGTGATTACTCATTTTTCGCATAATTCAAACCCGATTAAAGAAAGGCTTGAAGAGATAGAAAAGCGTTACGGCGTGATTGCCGCCTACGACGGATTAAGTATAGAAATATAAAATGAAGTTTTTTAAACATTTAAGAACGGTTTGTCGGCATAGAAGGCAAGTGAGAAAAAACTGTTTCAAGGTAGGGCTTATTAAGCAAGGACTTACGCACGACCTTTCAAAATTTTCTCCGTCGGAATTTATCCCCGGTGCAAAGTTTTGGCAGGGTACGCGTAGTCCGCAGGCAAGGGAAAGGGAGCTGTTCGGATATTCCCCTGCTTGGTTGCACCACAAGGGCAGGAATAAGCACCATTTTGAATACTGGACCGACGTCGATAAGTCGGGTTCGATAATTCCCATCGACATGCCGCCCAAATATTTTGCCGAAATGGTATGCGATAGGGTTGCCGCAAGCAAGGTTTATAAGGGTAAAAATTATACCGATGCCTGTCCGCTTGAGTACTTTATGGGGCGAAAGGAAAATATATTTATGCACCCTGAAACGGCAAAGAGATTAGAGTATTTCCTTAAATTGCTTGCGGATAAGGGCGAAAAGGCTTTGTTTAGCGAGCTTAAAGATTACGTTAAGAAAAATAAGTAGAATATGAAAAACAAAAGAATTTTTGCGTTTGCGTGCGCCGTGATACTATCCTGCATTTCATCAGCTTTGGTCGGTTGCACAGTTAAATCCGAAGCGGATTCCGCATTAGAAAAGATTTATCAATCCTACGTTGCGTCTGAAAATTCGGCAGGAAACTCTTCGCCGCTTAGCTTTGAAGAGTGGCTGTCTACTTTCAAAGGTGAAAAAGGCGACCAAGGTTTACAGGGTATTCAGGGCGAAAAGGGCGACCAAGGTGACAAAGGAGAAACGGGCGACGTCGGCGCTAAAGGCGACAAGGGCGATAAGGGAGACGCCGGCAATAACGGTTTAGACGGCGTTGACGGTGCAGATGGAAAATCTGCCTATCAAATTTGGTTAGACGCAGGTAACCAAGGTACTGAAGAAGATTTTATCTCCTATCTAAAAGGCGACAAGGGAGATAAAGGCGAACAGGGAATTAAAGGTGATAAAGGCGATAATGGCGTTTCCGTAGCTGACGCATATATAAATGATGAAATGCACCTGATATTAAAGCTTTCGGACGGTACTGAAATCGACGCCGGTTACGTTGGCGTGTCAACTTCCGACGAAACTAAAACCTATACCGTCTCGTTTTTTGCGGACGGCGTTAAGGTGGACGTCGTAAACTATAAGGAAGGTGACTTATCCGTAACCGAGCCCGAAGTGCCTAAAAAGGATGGCTTTACGGGTAAATGGGAAGAATATACGCTTTCAAAGGGCAATATAACGGTAAACGCAATATATACGGCGATAGATTCAAGTAGCCAGCAGCCAAATCCTGTAGACCCGCCTGAAGGAAACGATATCAATCCCGACGATTTTAAATCTAACGAAGAATACGTTATAAAAGTAACTTCGGCAGGCGGACTCGCGCTGAGCGGAGTTAAGATTACTGCTTATCATTCAAGCGGCGTTGAGCTGGTTAGCGGTGTGTCCGATAATAACGGCAACGTGCTGCTCGGATTGATAGACGGCGAATACACTTTGCAGGCGGACCCTGAAACGTTGCCGCAAGGTTATTATATAGGCGAAACCGTGTTTAAGACGGATGAAGAGCGTACTCAAGTAAACTATAAAATCCCTTCTAAGGTCTTTAGCCAAACGCTTGACGACGGCTTTATTTACTCTATCGGCGATATAGCAAGGGATTTTACTGTTACGGATTATTCAAGCGGTACGTCCATCACACTTTCGGAAATACTAAACGCTAAAAAGGCTGTGGTATTAGCTTTCTTCGACCCTTCTAATCGCGATATGGCGTCGAACAATTTAATTATGCTAAATAGCGTAAAAGAACAGAATAGCGACGTGGAAGTGTTGGGTATTTTTGTTAGGGAAAAGCAGGGAGAAATAGAACAGTTTATCTCATACACAGGGATTGACGACGCGCTCGTGTTGGACGACGCTAAGCTCGTTAGTTATTTCGACGTTACGAATATGTCTACGACGATAATAATCGATAGATACGGACTTGTTGCTTATAAGTCAGAAATAGTAACGAGTGATTATGCTTCGCTAAGCGCCTTGATTGAAAACTATACCAAATTAAATTACGAACAAAATATCGACTAATTTATAAGGCGGTGCTGTATTTGCACCGCCTTGTTCTATAGATAATTATTTAGTTCTTGCGATTTTCGTGTTATCGCAAGTTCGGCTTCTAAGCTCCTTTACGGGGTGTTCGCTATCTTGATAGCGATAGTCCTTACCCAGCTTTTTAATAGTTTTTTCAATAACAAGATGGGAAGGATTTCTTTCTGCGTTACCCATATATTTTTGATAGTCAAAATAGTGGTGGTCGTCGGGAATCCTTTTAATATCTTTATAGTCCAAATTGTCTGCGGTAAGCGTTACGGTACTTCCCAAAACCCTTCTTACGTAGTCCTTATTTTCGCCGTGCTTTAAAAGTTTGGGGAATTCACCGTTGCCGCATACACTTTCAAAGGATTTGTTTTCATACTTTTTCAATAATTTAACGGCAGTTTTAAGATGTGTAACTTCCATTTTAAAGTGCTCGTACCAAATCTTTTTTATGGTTTCTTCCGTTTCGTCCTGATATGCGGAATAGTACAGCCAACATTCGCAGTATTCGTGCATAACCCATTGCTCAAGCCAACTTAAGGAAGGGTCTTTAAGGCTCTCGTATTGAGTTACGTGCGCTTCTTCTATCATTGCAATTTCCGCATATAGCTTTCTTCCTAAGTCGTTTTTATACCATTGAGCGATATTCATATAGTAATTCATAGTCTGTTGCTCTGCGGCGGTTATGGTAGATGCGACGAGTTTGGAGTATAGCTCGGCGTATTCTGCCGACATATGCGTTTTTAAATCGTCGGTAGGGTAGCGGTGCTCGGCAATGGTTGGTCTGCCGGGCATTATCTCGGTATACTTTCCAACTAGTACGTCTGCGTCAATTCCCTTGTCAATCTTAAGCAAGTTTGCAAAGCGGTAAAGGTGGTCAAAGTCCTCTAAAAGCGCAAAATTTAAAGCCTTGATGTTGTTTTCGTCCTTCTCGTTACGGGCAAGAGTTGCCGTTAAATCGACCGCAAGCTGTTCGTATGAGATTGTCGTTTCAAGTATGCTCTCGTTTATAGGCTTAAGGCAGCTTATGCGCTTTTGTTGCTGTTGTTCCTGTCTGCGAACGATAGATAGTGCGTCAAGTATTTCCCGTTCGTCGCAGTGTCTTGCAAACTGATGCATAAACCATTGAGACTCAAATTCCGTTCCGTTCATTAAAATTACACGGGTTTTTGTATAGGGTGAAACCTTGTCCTTATTATAGCTTTTAGGGTACATTTTTCTAAGCGGTAAAAAACTGTTTTGCAGACTTTTGCATTTTTCGTTAATAGGGTTCATATTATATCCTCCGACAAAGTTTATTAACAAACGTCTAAAATTTTAAACGTGTAACTAAAGTTTTGCGTTAATTTGCTTTTCTTTTTAAAGATTATGTGCTATATTATTTAGGTAAAACGCAGGCGTCGCCTATCGGTATGGCGTCAGCTTCCCAAGCTGATTTTGGCGGGTCCGACTCCCGTCGCCTGCTCCAAAAATAAAAGCCCCGACAAGGGGCTTTTATTTTTGGAAATTCTAAAGAATACGGGAGTCGGGGGGAGGCTTGGTCTGCGGATACTACCGCAGACTTGACAGCCCTAGGTTTGGGCTGTCAACCGTGCGCGTCCGCTCAAGGCGCGACTCCCGTCGCCTGCTCCAAAAATAAAAGCCCCGACAAGGGGCTTTTATTTTTGGAAATTCTAATGAATAGGTTTAATTTGTTTATAAAGGTTGTCCTTGTTTGGCAACCTTTTGTCTTTTGGGCGATTCTGCGTAATTAAATAAAATTAACAATAGCGTTGACAAGTATTTAATTTGTGATATAATATAAATTGTATTATTCCGTATTTCTGCGGTTGGGGAAGAAAAAAGTGAAGAAAAAGAAGATAGATATCCCACAACTTAATAATAACACGATAATAAAACTGCTTATCTTTATAGCAATCGTGGTTTTGTTGGAAGTGGTAACGGCTCTTGCCATATTTAACCAGTTTTCAAACAAAACGTACAAGCAGGAATATGCGGCGTATAACAATAAAGCGACTTCGCTTTCAACGGTTTTAAACGCAAACTATACCACGGACGAGCTTAACCGCCTTAACGAAGAAGAAGTGCAGCAGCAGGTCATCTCTTCGTGTTTATCGCATGGCGGGTTTGAAAGCTACGCGGTTTTCATTTTCTACGATAATTCTACCAACGGTAAAATTATTTATTCTCAGTCACCCGAGTTTACAGTCGGTCAAACGCTTGATGAAATGGGTGTGGTCAATAATTCCGTATCGGTTTCAGAGCTCGGTGAAAAAACTATTATTTTCGTACCAATAAGCTTGGGTGAGTACGGCTACGGAATAATGTGTGCAAGCGATTTTTCAGCAAGTTCTGCAAATGTACGTAATTTATTAGGCAACGTCGTTGCAATTTTGATAGTCTGCGGCGTTCTCGTTGCGGCAGTATTTATCGGTTACGCCTATTCGCTCGTCAACAAGGAGCGCGTCGCATTATTCCGATACAAGCTAACCGTCTCTAAGTCAGGGAAGATTGTTTCAAAAAACAGGGCGTTTAAGGCGGATTATTCCGCTATTGGCGAAATTCAGTCGCCAGAAAAGTTGGATAGAAATCATTTCACTTTAGTGCCTTTGCCTTCGGATAAGGGTGAAGACAGCTTACTTGCATTAAGGGCAATCGGCACAAGAAAAGGGCTGAAATTATACGGCGGAAGGGTTTCAAACGCAAACGCATTTATTATGGCGGAAGGCGAAACAAGGTCTGCCGGTATGACTACCGCGTCGCTTTCTAACGTATTTGAAAGCTTTATTGAAAAGGGCAAACGCACCTTGCTCGGCATTTTGTTTATCGGAAATCTCGACCAGATTAAAACTCTGTTCGGTAAGCAAATGGCTATCGACATACAAAAGATAATATTAAAAAAAGCTAAAGAAAAGTTTAATTACGCTTTTGAGTTAGACTTCGGCTATATCGGCATTGCGTATCCCGACGGCAAAAAGCTTGACATTTTAATGACCGATTTGGACGATATTTTTGCTTATATCAACGAGCCGTTAAAGGTTGACGACAACTTATTCACGCTTGAAATGAAGGGTGGTTTTGCTATGTGCGACCAGACTATGAATCCCCTTAATTTCGATTACGCATTCAAGGCGGCGGACGCAGCCCGTCAGCGTGCAATCGAAACGAAGGTAGCCGATTATATAGTCTATCACGAAAGCCAGAAAAAGCTCTACACGCGTTATCTCGTCACGTTTGACATAAAGCAAATGCTTTCCGAAGACGCGTTTGAAATGGAATATCAACCGCAGTACAGCATAAAGGAATCGAGAATAGAAGGCTTTGAAGCGCTTTTCAGGGTTAAGAAGAGCTGGAACGTCAACGTCGATACGTTCTCTTTTATAACTTATGCGGAGCGTACGGGTGCGATGGTACAGCTTGGCGATTTTATCTTTGATACGGGTATGAAATTCGCAAAGTCGATTGAAGGTAAAAACGTCAGCGTTTCGCTAAACGTTTCGCCCGTTCAGCTTATGCAGGCAGGCTTTATAGATAACTTCCTGCGTATCTACCGCAAGTATGATTTAAAGCCGGGCGCAATCTGCGTTGAAATTACCGAAAGCTTTTTAATGACTAACTTTGCCGAAACCTTAAAAAAGCTAACCGTCTTGACCGATAATGGCATTATGGTTCATTTAGACGACTTCGGTACGGAATATTCTTCGCTTTTGTATATCAAAAAGTTGCCTATATCGACGATTAAGATTGATAAAGAATTCGTCAAAGACGTGCTTGACAGCAGAGAAAGTCAGGCAATTATCAAGTTTATAACCAACATAGCAAAGCTTTTAAACGGAACGACCATTTGCGAAGGCGTTGAAACCTGCAAGGAATTCGATATGCTTAACTATCTCGGTTGCGACACCATTCAAGGTTGGCTAATAAGCAAGTCCCTAAAGCCGGACGACGCCGCAAAATTTATCGACACGTTCGACTATAAGCAGGTCGTCGCCGCACAGCAAGACAAGAAATAACAAACAACAAACAAAATTATTACGATAAGGGTGCATTATGCGTAATTCGTTACTCGCTGAACTTAATCTCGACCAAGGCGTCTACTATTTAATAGTGGGGCTGTTTTTCGTGCTCTGTTGCGTAGCGGTGTTCTTTTTAATTATAGGTATTAAAAGGGACCGCAACCGTCTTATTGCCGAAAAATTCAAAATTAAAGAGTTTGACAGGATAGGGTTTGAAGAAATGCTTCAACACAAATACGCTATGGCAAAGTCGGATACGCACTTCACGGTAATAATCGTGCAGATTAACGGACTTGCAGAGCTTAAGTCAACTCTCGGCGAAAGACAGGTCAAGAAGATTACTATGACCTTAAGGGATAGAATAATGGCGGTAATTCCGCACGGCTCAAAAATTTGCGATTACGACGATATCCGCCTTGCAATTTTTATTGATGAGCATATGGATAACAAAGGTGCGTCCAACGTGGCTCTTTCCATAATCACCGAATGTAACCGCCCCGTCGTGCTGTTAACGAGAACGAAGATGACCATCAACGTCAACGTCGGTATTGCAAGCAACAACGAATTCTGTCCCGACAGCAAAACGCTGTTGCAGAATGCAGAGCTTGCTACCTTAAACTCGACCAAAGAAGGTTTCAACAAGTACGAAATTTATTCCGAAAAACTTGCCGAAACGCAGACGGAAGAGTACAAGCAGTATCAAGAGATTAAACTTGCAATCAAGGGTCACCAGTTCACCTTGTATTATCAGCCTATAGTCAATCTCTCGACGGGCAAAGTAAGCGCATACGAAACGCTCGTGCGTTGGGAACACCCCACGCTCGGTCTGTTGACGCCGGCAAGGTTTTTGCCCATTATGGAACAGACGGGCGATATCAACTGGATAGGCACTTGGGCGTTTGAAGAAATGCTCAAAATGCAGACTAAGCACTACCGCGAACACCCCGAAGACGAAGATTTGGTATTCACGCTCAACTTATCGCCCAAGCAGTTAATGTATCCACACCTTGCGGAAGAATTCCGAAAGGTTTATAAGCGTTATAAAATTCCTGCGGCAAATATCTGTATGGAAATCGTTGAGTTCGCAATGTTCGACAAGGTTGCGGAAGTATCGTCAAACATACTCAAGCTTACGCAGATGGGCTTTAAGATTGCAATCGACGACTTCGGACTTGAAATGTCGTCGCTTAAAATGCTTGAAGGGCTTGAGTTCCACTGGGTTAAGCTTGATAGGAAGTTTATCGAACAGGCTCAGGACGACTTCCTTATCGGCGGTTTAGTAGAAACGCTCGTCAACTTTGCCGAGCATAAAAACTTTTCAATTGTTGCCGAAGGTGTAGAAGACGATATTATAGAAGAGTACGTAAAGGGCTTAAAAATCGGCTACGGACAGGGTTATTTCTACGGTAAACCACAACCCCCCGAAAATTATGGTTTGTAATTTAAT
>CAMAHZ010000029.1 GCA_945834965.1 uncultured Clostridia bacterium
GCCCTTTTAATATACAATTTTAAATTTTACCCGACCCATAACCAAGCGATACAGGCAACTATGCCGAATACCGCAAAAACGATTAAAAACACGGGCAGATACGCCACGAACGCCGCGCGCACCATCTGCCAGTATTCCCTGCGGGATACCTTGTTTCTATTCGTCTTGCCGCCGTTCTTTTTGCGGTTGGGGTCGTACCACCTGAACCCTTCCACGTTCATATCTACGAACGTGGTCTCGGTGTCAAGGTCGTCGTGCTTTCTTTCCTTTTTAGCCATTATTTACTTCCGTTTCGGGCTTTTCTTCCGCATTGACTTCCGCCGTGTTTTGGGGCTCGGCTTCCATCTCGGGTAAAGTCTTTTCCGCCTTTTTAGCCTTTAAAAAGCTGAACGCCGTCTTTTTGTTCTGCTGTTCAAGCTTAGCTTCGGCAAGCCTTTTCTCTTCCTGCTCTTCCAACCTTGCGGTATCTTCCGCGCTGTTGTATAAGTGGCAGGCACAGAAATGTCCGCTTTCAACTTCCCTGTATTCGGGAGCGATTTTAGTACAGATATCCATACAATGCTCGCAACGGGTGTGGAACTTACAGCCTGCAGGGGGATTGACGGGCGAAGGAATATCGCCTTTAAGCGCAATCCTGTTCATCTTTACGTGCACGTTGGGCACGGGCACCGCCGAGAACAACGCCTTTGTGTAGGGGTGCAGCGTGTTTTCAAAGATAGCCTTCTTAGAGCCGTACTCAACCAAATTGCCAAGGTACATAACGCCTACGTCGTCGGATATGTGCTTTACAACCGACAAATCGTGTGAAATGAAGATATAGGTCAAGCCTAACCTTTCCCTTAAGTCGATAAGCATATTTATAACCTGCGCCTGAATGGACACGTCGAGTGCGGAGACGGGTTCGTCGCACACGACGAGCTCGGGTTTTAAAGCCAAGGCACGGGCGATACATATACGCTGGCGCTGACCGCCTGAAAATTCGTGGGGGTATCTCTCGAAATAGTGGGGCTGAAGTCCGCACATTTCCATAACTTCCAAGACGTACTTATGATAGCCTTCCTTACCCACAATCTTATGCTGACGGGCGGACTCGCCTATGATTTCGCCTACCGTTATTCTGGGCGAAAGGCTTGCGTAAGGGTCCTGAAAAATCATCTGGATTTGGGGGCGTAATTTGTCGAATTCCTTGTTGGAAATCTTTAAAATATCCTGCCCCTTAAAGTACGCTTCGCCCTGCACTCCTTCGTAAAGGCGAAGTAGCGACCTACCCATAGTCGATTTACCGCAACCCGATTCGCCGACTATACCCAAGGTCTTGCCCTTTTCAAGCGTGAAGGATATGCCGTCTACCGCCTTTAAAAACTTTACGGGCTTACCGAAAAAGTTCGTCTCTGCGGTGAAATATTTTTTTAAGTTCTTAACTTCCAGGAGAACTTCGGGTTTTTCTTTAATTTCTTCCATTATTTATTCTCCTTAGCGTCTTTATACAAATAGCAAGCCACCTTATGCGTGGGCGACACCTGAACGTAATCGGGGTATTCCCCTGCACATTCTGCCTTGCACATCTCGCACCTGTCCCTGAAATAGCAGTAGTTGGGCATATTTATAGGGTTAGGCACAAACCCGGGGATATTGTACAGCTTTTCCACGTCTTCGTCTACCGTGGGCTTACTCTTCTGCAAGCCTATCGTGTAGGGGTGCATAGGTCTGTCGAAGATATCTTCCGCCGTACCCATTTCAATTACCTTACCTGCGTACATAACGACTACGTAGTCCGCCATCTCCGCAACGACGCCAAGGTCGTGCGTAATGAGCATTATAGAGCCGTTAATCTTGCCCTTAATATCCCTTAAAAGGTCGAGTATCTGCGCCTGAATGGTAACGTCTAACGCCGTGGTGGGTTCGTCTGCAATTATAAGCTTAGGGTTGCACGCAAGCGCAATAGCTATCATAACCCTTTGGCGCATACCGCCCGACAGCTCGTGGGGGTACTTTTTGTATACGCCTTCGGGGTCGGCTATGCCGACGAGCTTGAGCATCTCTATGCTATGCGCCTTGACCTGAGCCTTTGATATGCCTTCTATGTGCAAAAGTCCCACTTCGTCAAGCTGATTGCCTATCGTGAATACGGGGTTAAGGCTCGTCATAGGCTCTTGGAAAATCATAGCAATCTCTCTGCCGCGGATAGAGCGCATTGCGTCTACGGGCATTTTAGCGATGTCTACCACCCTGTCTTCCATTTCGTAGACGTTGCCGCCGAGTGCGTTTTTCTTGATTATCTTCTTGCCCTTTTCGTTGAGCTTGACTTCGCCGTTTTCGTCCGTTTCGTACACGGGTATTTTCCTACCCTTACTATCGCGCTTGAACAGGCTTGCCTTAAACTTTATAGAACCGCTTACAATCTGTCCGCTGGGGGCTTGAACGAGCTGCATAAGCGAGAGCGAAGTTACGCTCTTGCCGCAACCCGATTCGCCCACGACGCCTACGGTTGACCCTGCAGGAATCGAGAACGTTACGCCGTTTACCGCCTTGACCGTACCTGCGTCCGAGAAGAAATAGGTGTGTAAATCTTCAAATTCCACGACGTTGTTTTCGTCGGTCAACTGGCAGGTGTAGTCGTCGGGCTTAGCCTTTCTCTTTTTCTGCTTTTCATAGTAGCGGATTGCCTTGGAATTTTCCTTGGCAATCTTGCGCGATTCGGAACGGGATATGTAGTGTTTATTATCCTTTTCGTTAGCCATTGCTGTTTTTCCTTATACTTATTGCCGAACGTGCTTGTAAAATATTAAGCACTTAGTTTAGATTTACTACCTCTTCATCTTGGGGTCGAACGCGTCCCTTAGACCGTCGCCGACGAAGTTGAATGCAAGTATCGCAAGCGTTATGCAAATACCTGCGCCTACCCATAGGTTAGGATAGTATTGCCTGTACGTCGCTTCGTTTGCAAGGTTGATAAGGTTACCCCAAGTGGGCGTATCCGCAGGTGCGCCTATGCCAAGGAAACCGAGCGTTGCTTCCATTAAGATTATGTTGCCTAAGCCGAGCGTCATAGATACGATAAGCTGGGGGATAACGTTGGGAAGAAGGTGCTTGAACATCTTAGACGCCGTTGATAGCCCCGAAGCCTTTGCCGCAAGCATAAATTCCTGCTCCCTTAAAGAGAGTATCTGTCCCCTGACGAGCCTTGCCGTGCCAACCCAGCCGATTAGACACAGCACCATCATCATATAGTACAGCTTGGATACGTCCTTGATGTTGTAGAACACCGAGTACAAAATAAGCATTATGGGAAGGGAAGGAATACAGCTTAACACGTCGACTATACGCATTATAAGGCTGTCTACCCACTTGCCGAAATAGCCGGCAAGGCTACCCATTATTACGCCGATAATCGTCTCTAAAATGACGACGACGAAGCCGATTGTAAGCGATATTCTTCCGCCGTACATAAGTCGGGTGAGAACGTCGTAGCCGAGTACGTCCGTACCCATCCAGTGCGACGCCGAGATATCTCCGAGCTTGACCACGCTAGGAAGTCTTGCCGAAACGGCAAGCGCTTCGTACGTTACGCCGTCTACCGTATAACTTACGGGTTTGGTTGCAAGTATTTCCTTAATAAGGTCGGGGTTGGTGTCGAGCACGGTGCCGCCGTTTGCCGCCCAGGGCGAGAAAAGCGGACCTGCAAACGAGAATAAGAACAACAATATTATAGTAACTAAACCGATTACGGAGAGCTTAGAGCGGAAAAATCTCTTTGCTACCGTAGCGCCGGGGGAAAGTACTTTAACTTTATCGTGCAAATTTTCGCCGTGGATATCTTCTTCGGTTGCGGTTGTTTCGGTTGCGGTTTCCTGTGTTGCAGTTTCAGCCGCAACGGTTTCAACCTGCGTTTCAACCGCAACTTCCGCCGCAACCACGTCCGTTTCGACTGCGGTATTTGCCTGCGTTTCGGGTGCTAATTCTTCGGTTAAGTTTTCTTTTACTTTTTTCTCTTTCATATTACACCCCCTATTATGCCGTAAGCTTGACTCTCGGGTCAACTACTGCGTACATAATATCCGCAAGCAACACGCCTATTACGGTAAGCACCGCAAGGAACATATTATAGCCCATTGAAAGGAATATATCGCCCCTGAACAGACCTTGATATGCAATGTTACCTATGCCCGGCAGGTTGAACACCTGCTCGGTTATCATTGCGCCGCCGAAAAGACCGGGCAGCGTAAAGGTCAGCTGCGTAACCAAGGGAATCATTGTGTTGCGGAACACGTGCTTGTACACGACCTTGCCTTCCGAAAGACCCTTCGCCCTTGCCGTACGGATATAGTCGGCGTTTAAAACTTCCAACGTGTTAGTACGGGTATAGCGCATAAGCCCGCCGATATTTAGCACGACGAGTACGAACATAGGCAGTACTAAGTGCCATAGCGTGTCGATAAAGCCGCCGCCGCCAACCGAGTTGAGACCGCCCGTTTCAAACCAGCCCAAATCTACCGCAAACCATTTTATTAAAATGTTGCCAAGGAAGAAGGACGGGAACGCGATACCCACCATACAGAGTACGGTGGCAGCGTAGTCGAGCTTGCCGTACTGATTGACCGCACACTTGATACCCAAGGGGATTGCGATAATCATTTCGATAATGAGCGACGCAAAGGATATGCCGAACGACGTCCACATATACTGCCCGATAACTTCGGAGACGGGTCTTTTACCGTAGGCGTAGGATATGCCCATATCGCCCGTCAAGAACTTGCCGAGCCAGATAAAGTAACCCTGAATTATGCCCCAGAACGACTTATCGTAGAGCCCGTAGGGGTTTAAGCTGTCGTATAAAAGCTGCTCTAATTCTTCGTCGCTTGAGTTTGCGTGCGACGTCTTGATAAGGTCGGCAAACGCGTCGTTAGGCGATACCCTTATAAGGACGTACAGTATGACCGATACGCCGAAGAGTATTAAGATTGCAAAGAGCAATCTTTTGATTATGTATTTAAAGTATTTTCCCATTTTTTACTCCGTAAAAGAGTTTTTTGTTAAGTGAACAGACTGCAATTTAAAGTAATTGCCTTTGCGCAAGCCGCCCTGCCGCCGTTTTTTGTTCGGCGGCAAGGGTTAATTTTTTGCGCTTAAATTAATTACTTTCTGTAACCGACCTTCCAGAGTTCGTCGATAGGACCCATATTGTAGGATGCCGCATTGCCTATGCGCATAGTGGAATCGTCTAAGACGGACGCGTTGTATACGCAGAGCTCGTTACGCTGATAGGTGGGGAATTCTACTGCAAGTTCCATAATAAGGTCAAGGCAGCAGAGCTTGTCTAAGATATCCTGGAACTCTGCAGAGCCTTCTTCTGCCTGAGAGAGCTTCTTGTTGGTAGTGCTTCTGCCGTAGGTTGCCTTACGTTCGTTCTGGTTGAGCTGTTCTCTGCCCTGTTCGATTCTTTCGGTGAGCTCGGTAGCAATCTTATATTCGTAGCCGAGATTATAAGTGTCGCTGCCGCCGTCCATTTCGATACCCTGCTTATACCAGTTCTTGGTAGAAGATGCGTTGGAATACATCGAGTAAATCTGGTAAGGGTCGGGGTCGATAGATGACGACCAAGCTGCCGCCCATACTTCCAAGTCGCCCGTGGTGAGCTTTTGGAGTGCGAGTGCGCTGTGTTCTACGTTAATCTTGAAGCCGCATCTTTCTAAGAACTGCTTTGCGGCAATGAACATATTATACGAAGGGTGGTCGGTGCTTTCGCCTGCGATGGTAAACGTAAGCTCAAGCTGTGCGCCGCTGTAGTCGGTTATCTTGCCGCTGCCTTCGTCGTAGGAATAGGTGCCGGACTTGCCGACGAGCTCTCTTATAAACTCTTCTTCGCTCTTACCGTTAAGCACTTCCGTAGTCATTTCGTAGTACCTTGAAGGTGCGGGATTGCTGCTTGAGATGTTATCAGGATTTTCAGGCGAAGCCCAGCTCGTAATAGACATAGGTCTGTTGATAAGGCTTACGAGTTCCTGACCGTAATATTCGGTGATAGAGCTGGTGTCTAACGCGTACATTATAGCCTGTCTTACGTATACGCTACGCAACTTTTCGCTCTTAGGGTTGATGCCGACGTAACCGTAACCGCCCGTCTGGTAGGTAGTCTGCTTTAAGTTGCCCGTGTTGACTTCCTTCTGGTTTGCCGCCTTTGCAATGGGCGTACCGTAGTCGATTTCGCCTGCCTTTAACGCAGATACGATTTTATCGTCGGACATTTCCTTATAGGTTACGTACTTAATCTTAGCGTTGTCTACGCCCGAACCTAAGGTCGTAAAGTTTTCGTTTCTCTCGTAATAAGCAATCTTATTATAGTGGAAGTTAGAACCCGTAACCTGTTCGCCGTTCATCTTATAGCTGCACGCCTTGTAGGGGCCTGCGCCTACGGGAAGGTTGGTCTTATCGGACGCTGCGAGTACGTTGTTCATAAAGTTGGAATTCTTGTACTCTACGCCGAAGTTGCTTGCGGTATTGTTGTAGATTTTACCTGCGTTATAGTCTGCCATAGCCGCCGCGGTGTGAGCTGAGTCGGAATAATAGTGCATAGGCACGATTGCAAGCGAGAAGTTCCACTTTGCCTTAGGGTCTACGCCGTTAATCATAATCTTTAAGATATCGTGCTCTTCGCCTAAGTCCTTGCCGTTGAAGGTTGAAGCCTTGCTTACGGTGATACCGCTTATGCTCTTTACGGTAAGCTCGCCTTCGGAAACGCTGCTAGACCTTTCGTCCTTTACGAATTCGTCGAACGCCTTACCTGCGGTTGCGCAGTACTGAAGGATATAGGATATGCCCGTACCAACTTGATTTTCTGAAGTGCCTACGCGGTTTTCGTATACGTAGTTAATTGCGTATTCGCCCTGAAGCTTTAACTTTGCGTCGTCGTAGGTGTAGCCCGTATTTGCCGCTAAGAATGCCTGAATAGCCTGCTCGGTAACGCCTTCGTTGATTTCGTCGGTAAGGTTCTGACCAAGGGTGTTTACTTCGTAACCGCTCTCGTCAGGGTTGATAGTAAGCGCCGCACTCTTAGGGAATTCGGGGTCGAAATCGGTGAGATACTTTTCGCCGTCGTCCCTTTCACCGTTGCCGTTTACGTCGTAGAACCTATCTGCAAGGTTGTTGTTTGCGTTGTAGTAGGACTGCTTGTTTACAAGCGCTTCCGCAAAGTAGAATGCCTGCCATGCAGTAGTGAAACGGTAGTCCTTATAGGTGTCTTCCCAACTTGTGGAAAGGTTGTTCCAGTCGGTTTCAAGTTCCTGCTTGTACAGCGTTTTTACCGTTGCAAGGTCCTTTTTCATCTGGTCGGTAGGCGTGCCGCCTTCGTCGCACCACTTGATAAGGTCTGCCATTCTCTGGTTAGCCTTTGCGTAGTACTCGGTCAAGTCTTCACTGCTGCCTTCTTCAGCGTTGGGGTCCTGCTGACGGTATGCCTGTAAGCCCTGAATTTTGGTTGAGTAGATGGTCGAAGAACCCGAATACAGGGGGTCGAGATAGACGTATAAGTTGAAGAGTACGTCCATAACCGTCAAATCGGTTCCGTCTGAGAACTTAATTCCGTTTTTAATGACGAATTCGTACGAAGTACTGCCGTTTACAGAGCTGTTGCCCGTAATATTCTTGCCGTCGCCCGTACCGATTTGGGCGGTACCTGCCACGTCGGAATAATAGGTTTCCTTATAGTCCAAAGCTACGGTGGGGTAATTTTCACCGTAAGCAAGCTGACCGTTAGCGTCCGCCGTCATAAGCGACGCCTGAGTTAAGTTTGCAATAGCGCCGTCGTTTGCCGAAGTGTAGAACAACGGGTTGAAGTTGTTATCTACTGAACCGATTGCCAACTTTAAAGGTGACGTTTCGCTGTCACGATGGGCAGATTCGACGCCGCCGCAACCGACTAAACCCGTCATTGCGAACGATGCGCATACGCCTGCACATACAAGTCCTTTTATTATCTTTTTCACAATTAACCTCCTGAAAATTGTTGATTATTTCGTTATAGTGAGTGTATTAGTACCTTCAAGCTTAACGCCGTACGCCGAGACGAAATCAGCGTCCGTACCCTTTCCGCCGAAGAGCCACGAAGCTGTGCTGCCGCCCTGTGCGTTGCTTATCGTACCGGGCAGCTTTACCGAAGCGGTTACGCCGTCTATCGTAAGATTGCTTAGCACCGCACCCGTTTCTACCGAGCTGCAGATTGCGTAGAAGGTCATATTGCCGTTGCCCTTGACTGAAATTTCGATATTCTTAAGCGTAAGGTTGCGGATACTTGCCGTCGAATAGATTGCGCCGAATACGGGGGCAATGGTCGAACCGTTGCTTACCGTAAAGCTGTTGGGTGCAAACTTTAAGTTGGATAATGTGTGTCCGTTGCCTTCGATTTTCGCCCTGACGCCCTTGGTTATACCAAAGTCGGCTACCGAAGAGCAGTCTACGTCTTCTAACAAGTAGTAGGCGTTAGCCGCCGAATTCAACCCCGAGAACATCTCCTTAATCTTGCTGGCGTTGTTGCGGATGATTGTCCATTTTCCGGTGATAAACTTAGACCAAACGACTATTTCCGCCTGACCTTCGTAATCTTCCCTGTTATAGTCGGATACGAACGTAGTGCAATTCTCGTCGGCATAGTTGGCAACGAACGTCATATCGTTGAAGGCTATGCTTATCGTCTGACCGGGGTTTGCTGTTGCATTCTTACCAAACGCCGTCGTATAAATAGTGTCTCCGGGGCGATAGGTCTTATTTTCGGATACGTACTCGCCGGAATCAGCCGCAAGCTTGAACACGAATTTTAAAGCAGGCTTCCAGGTTGCGCACACGATAAGCTCTTCCTTTGCGCCTAAAATCCGAGTGGAATCCACAACCGTTTCGGAAGGAACTATCTTCACGTACTTTTCTAATATGTCCTTATCCGAACCTTCGATATAGAAAAGCGGTCTGTCTTCCGTACTGTCGGTTACGGGCGTACCGTCCGCCTTAAGCTTGGGATACGCAGGCACCGTCACGCTTTCGTCTGAAGCATTTTTATAGGTGTAGGTGTACATTATTTCGCCTGCGTGTTCGCCGCTTTCATACTTAGCGGGCAAACGCCAACCCGTAAAATCGTAGCCGCTATTTGCAACGTCTATGCCGTCCGTCTCTTCGGTCACGTCGAAAAAGGGTACGTTTTCGGTTTTGTAGTACAGCTCTCTTACTACGATAGAAGTGTTGCTGTTGAAACAGCCGCCGTTTGCGTAGTAGGTCACGTGCCCGCCCTTATAGGTGGCAAGCACTTCTTCCCTGCCGGGCTGACCTATCGAACAGCCGACTGCACAACACGCTGCCGCTATCGAGCCGAGTAAGATTGCTAAAAACAACTTAAGTCTTTTAGTCATCGTTTTTTCCTTCGTCCGTTAATTCGGGTTCGCTATCTTCCGTTACCGAATTAAGCGACTTTGCCTTTGACTTTTTTACAAATATTATCGTTACGGTTACTGCCGCAATCGCTAACGCCGCGCCTACCGCTATTACGATTATCGCCCAAGCGGGGAACTCGCTTGCGGCGCCGTCTGCAGGTGCGTCTTCGGTTACCTTTAAGCCGCGCACGGACAGCCTTGCGCCTTCGTATGCGCCGACGCCCGAAAGCTCTACCATGTTATCGGTAGCCCTTAAGGGTCTGTTATAGTTAGACGACAAGGTGAAGTTGCCGACGGCGTCGATAATCTCTTCGGAATAATCGTCGTAGGTTACCTTGACCTTAAGCCCGTCCAACTTGAACGTATCGCCGATTCTATACACGGTCTTATATTCCGAACTCGTAACTATTGCACAAGTGCTTACCTTGACCACTATTCCAAACGCCGCCTTGACGGGTTTTAACGCCGTCTCGATATCCGTAAGCTTGGTCAAAAGCTCGGCATTAATCATTGCGCTCTGCGTTGCGGTAAGCTTATTCTTATAAGCGTGCGCTTCCTTGACCGTTGCAGAGAACGCTTCGACTTCCGCCTTGGTCTTGTTGGCGGTGTTCCATGCGCCCACTTCGGACGCTTCGGGCATACCTTCCAACATAGCTATAAGCGTGCGGGTGTCGTCCTCTAACATTTCGGCGAGCTTTACGCTTGAACCGAAGTAGTAAGAATATATAAAGTTGTCGTAGCCCTTGCCGTTTTCGGGATATTTAATTACAAGCTCGTTAGCGTTAGCCTTGTAAGCCATATCGCCGGGATAGTGGGGAACGTTGTCCATCATATATCCTAAGAAATTCATATAGAAGAACGAATTTCTTGAATAGTCGTCGACGATAGGTCTTGCGGCAATACCGCCGACCGTTACAAGGTCTTCCAAAAGTACGGGTGCGTTTATGCTGTGGAACTCGTACGTAGTAATGCCTGCGCCGAAGAACGCGCCGTGACCGACCGTTTTGAGCGTGTAGGGGAATACTACCTTTTTAACTCTGCTTGAAAGGATTGAACCGAACGCAAACTTACCTATAGAAATCGTGTTGTCGATAACCGTATAGGTTAAAGTGCCGTCTGCTTCCGCCGTTGCCTTTCTGTTGTCGGGATATGCAACGAGCGAATATCTGTTGTCCGCGTCGTTGTCCTTTTTGCCGCCGACGTATTCGTAGAGAACGCCGTCTTCCGCAAAGTAAACGGTATTCTTTTCATCTACGGTGTAGCCCGTAAAGCAAGGCACTACGCTGCCGCCTATGGTTGCCTTACCGCTGAACGCCGAATAACCGATAAAAGTACACTTTTCGGGAATTGCAACCGTAGTGAGATTGCTGCCTGCAAACGCTTCGACACCGATACTTTCAAGTGCGGACGAGAAGGTGACTTCCGTCAAGTATGCGTTTTTAATGAAGGCACACTCTTCGATTAACTTAGCCGCTGCAAGATTAAGCTTTACGAAAGCCGCTTCCGCAAATGCGTTCTTTCCGAAGTCGGTTACCTTATCTATACCCGTAACGGTCTTTAACGAGCTGCAACCTGCAAACGCTTCGTCACCTACTACGGTTACGTTGTTTAAGCCGATTTCTTCAAGCTTGTCACAGAAAGCAAATACGCCCTTTTCAAGCTTGGTTATCTTTTCTCCGAGCGTTACGCTTGCCAAACTGCTCTGCACCTTTTTGCCGGCGC
>CAMAHZ010000030.1 GCA_945834965.1 uncultured Clostridia bacterium
CGTATAAGCACGCGAAAAGCGGTTGTTATTTTCAAAATGCTACCGTATAATAGAAGCATAAAACGGTGCGGCAACCTGCCGCATAAGGAGAAAAAATATGTCGTTTGCAGACAATTTACAGTATTTGCGCAAAAAGAATAAGATTACTCAGGAAGATTTGGCGGAGAGCTTAAACGTTTCCCGTCAGTCGGTGTCTAAGTGGGAGACGGGCGAAGCTTACCCCGAAACGGACAAGCTCATCATTTTATGCGATAAGTTCGGCGTGACCTTAGACGAGCTTTTAAGGGGCGACGTGACCAAAGAGACGGAAGAGATTACGAATTCACAGGAAGAAAAGGCGGAAGCGGTCAAGAGCGAGTGCGAAAATCAAACCGCCTGCTCATCTTGCGGCGCTTGCGAAAAAGGTTGCGGCGAAGTCCACAGCAAGAGAACGGCAATCGGTGCGGCTATATCGTCTGCAACTATGGTGCTCTGTGCGATAATATATCTGTGCTTAGGGTTTGCGTTAAACCTTTGGCACCCCACCTGGCTGGTATTTTTAGGCGGTATAATCGTGTGTATATGGACGGGCGGACTTTTGGAAGACGAGAGCAATAAGCCCTTAAAGGAAAAAATCGGCGGTCTTGTGTGCGGAACGGTTATGATTAGCTCTGCGTTAATCTTCCTTTCAATCGGCTTTATCTGCGGCATCTGGCACCCCACTTGGATAGTGTTCGTAATCGCAGTGGGCATCTGCGGCGTTATAGGTACGCTTACTAATTATAAAAAGCAATAAAAGTTTTCACATAAATTTTACTTTTCGATTATTGAAAAACACGAAAAAAAATGGTATTATATCTTTGTAAATTGATTAGTATTAACAGGGTATAATATTTATGAAGATTAAAATCACGTCTGATTCAACCTGCGATTTAGGGGCTGCACTCATTGAAAAATACGATATCGGCATTTTCCCCCTTACCGTCATTTTGGGCGATAAGAGCTATATGGACGGTGAAATTGCCCCTGAAGATATCTTCGATTTTGTGGCAAAGACTAACGCTTTACCCAAGACGGCGGCAGGCTCGCTTGAAAGCTATACCGAGTTTTTTGAACGGGGTTTAAAGGGCTACGACGCACTAATTCACTTTAATATTTCTTCGCTCGCGTCGTCAAGCTTTAACGCGGCAAGCAAGGCGGCGGAAGGTTTCGGCGGCAAGGTCAGGGTTATAGATAGTAGAGCTCTTTCTACAGGTCAGGGGCTTTTGGTGCTTAAGGCGTGCGACTTGGCTCAAGATGGCAAGAGTGCGGAAGAGATTGAAGGCGAGATTAACCTATTAAGGGCAAAGGTCAACACGTCTTTCGTACCCGACAGCTTGGAATATCTGCACAAGGGCGGCAGGTGTTCGCTTGCGGCTATGTTGGGGGCAAAGGTCTTAAAACTGCACCCTATGATTTGTGAAAATGCAGACGGTCAGCTGATTGCCAAAAAGAAGTATATGGGCAATATGGAGCGGTGTATCCGTACCTATATTGCCGATTTAAAGGCGCAGTATCCTGCCTATGATAAGACGAGAGTTTTTATAACCCACAGCACGGCGGATAGGGAACTCGTAGAGTTGGCAAAGCAGCTCGTCAAGGAAAATTTCGAGTTTGACGAGACGATTGAAACGGTCGCAGGGAGCATAGTTACTTCGCATTGCGGCAGGAATACTTTAGGCGTATTGTTTATAAGCAAGTAAATTTTGCGCTCTTACGCACTTGACAAACGGCGTATATGCGTTTATAATTAAATCAAATTTAAGTTATTCTTTGGGGCGGGGTGCAATTCCCCACCGGCAGTAAAGTCTGCGAAGAAGCAGGGAGTTTTTTATAGAACTCTGTTTCCCGAACGGGTGAAATTCCCGTACCGACGGTATAGTCCGGATGATAAAAGAAAGACTTTTTTCTACGCTTAAAGTAGGCGTAGCGTTTAGGCTTTTAAAATTAACCCCGAAGTTTTCTTCGGGGTTTTCGTTTTAAAGAACGGTTTAAAGAACGACTTAAATTAAAAAAATTTTTATTTAAGGAGTTTTTAGTATGGAACAAAATCAGGCAATCTTAGAAGAAAACGTTACCGAACAGCCCGAAAACGGCGAGCTTACGGTGGACGTTCAGGCGCAGAAAAAGGCGGAAAAGAAGAAAAAGGTAAAGCAGTTTTTTTCGGCGAGAAAGGTGGCGACGCTGGGTATGTTTGCGGCTCTCTCGTTCGCAATAAGCCTACTTGATTTCCCCATCTTTCCGCAGGCGTCCTTTTTAAAGTTGGACTTTTCCAACGTGTTTGTAATGCTTATGGGCTTTGCGTTCGGACCTGTGGAAGCGGTTATCGTGTTGGTTATTAAGGAGCTTTTGCATATTCCCTTAGGCACTACGGGCGGCGTGGGCGAGCTTGCAAATATCTTAATGGGCTTTGCATATATAATTCTGCCGTCAACCCTGTATTACTTTAAAAAGGGTATGAAAGTCGTCGTGCCCACGCTTTTGGCGGCGATAGTTTTGCAGACTGCGGCAGGGCTCATCTGCAACAGGTATATAACCTTCCCCCTGTTTATGGGCGCAGGTGCGCAGGACGCGTTTAACAGCCTTTTCTCATTTATAATCTTTTTCAACCTTATCAAGGGTGCGGCGATTTCCGCATTGTGTTTAGTTTTATATAAATACCTGTCTAAAGCGCTTAAAAAGCTTAAAATCAAATGACGGGAATGGGTTTTAATTTATTGCAAAAGTTTGCCATACGGGGTATAATGTAACCGTATGGCACTTTTTTTATCTGGTAGCGAGCAGGCTACGATTGAATTTGCAAGGGAATATTCAAAGACCTTAAGGGGCGGAGACGTCGTCTTATTAAAGGGCGAAATGGGCGCCGGCAAGACGGTTTTCGTCAAGGGCTTGGCTCAAGGGCTTGGCATCGACGACGAGATATTAAGCCCCACCTACGCCTATATGAACGACTATTACGGCAAGCTGTACCACTACGACTGCTATCGCCTTTCCTGCGGCGAACAGGCGGAAAGGTTGGGCTTGACCGACTATTTCTATGCCGACGGTATCTGCGTTATCGAGTGGGCGGAAAATATCGCCGACGTTTTGCCCCAAAACTGCAAAAGGGTGACTATACAAAAGCTTGGTTCAAGCAACAGGAAGATTATATATGAGTAATTTTTTGGCGGTAGACACTTCTTCTAAACACCTTACCGTAGTTGCGGTCAAGGGCGAAAAAGAAGTGGTAAATTTCATACCCGATTGCGCTATGCGCCATTCCGTACTGTTGATGGACGAGATTGAAAAGACGCTGGATAAGGCTGAATTAACCCCGACGGAGTGCGACTACTTCGTCGCCGTTACGGGTCCGGGGTCGTTTACGGGCATAAGGATAGGCATTTCCTGCGTTAAAGGCTTTGCGACTGCGCTAAACAAAAAGTGTTTAGGCGTAACCGCATTCGATTTAATTGCGTATAATGTCAATAGCGCCGTACCCTATATCGTGGCAATCGACGCCGCGCACGACCACTATTACGTCTGCGGATACACGGCGGAAGGGGAGTGCGATATTCAGCCCTGCTATATCTCAAAAGATAAGCTTTCGGCATTAAACCGCCCCGTGTACGGCTTTGAGAATTTAGAGCTTGATAATTATAACAAGGTGGAAATAAGCTCCTGTCTTGCCCCTGCCGCAAAGGCTAAAGCAAAGGAAGGGGTGTACGCCCTGTACGTCAGAAAATCTCAGGCGGAAGAAGAGCGTATTGCTCGTTTAGGTGGGCAGAGATGATTATACGCAGGTGCAAGTACGAAGATATTTTAAGCGTTGCCGAGCTTGAAAAACTGTCCTTTAAGGGCGAGTGCTGGGGGTTCGGAACGCTTGCGTCGGCGTTTGAAAATTCGCAGTATTCGATGTTCGTTGCGGAAGAGGACGGCGAAATCGCAGGGTACGGCTGTATAAGCGTGTCATATGAAAATTGCGATTTAGAGAACGTTTTGGTCGCCGAAGAGTATCGCCGCAGCGGCGTCGGCAGGCGTATTTTAAACGAGCTTTTACAAGAAGCCAAAAGCCGCGGCGCAGAGAATATGTTTTTGGAAGTCAGGGTTTCAAATTCCCCTGCAATGCGGTTGTATCTCTCGGCAGGTTTCGTCGGCGTGTACGCCCGTTCAAGGTACTATTCCGACGGCGAAGATTGCCTTGTTATGAAAAAGAGCTTGATTTAATTTTAATTAAAAAAGGTGAAAGCGCATTTTAGTAAACGGTAAATTCGTCGCCGTTAATATCAAGGGCGGCGGCAAGCCCGTCGTTTTTTTGCACGGGTACCTTTCCTGCAAGGAGAGTTTTTATAAGCAGATAGAAAGTCTTTCCGCCCGTGGGCTTAGGTGTATCGCGCCCGATATGCCCGCCTTTGGCGCAAGCGACAAACTTGAAAAAGCTTGGGGCGTGGAAGAATACGCCGAATGGCTTAAAAGCTTTTTAATTCAAACGGGCGCTTACGGGGCGGACATAATCGCCCATTCGTTCGGCGCAAGGGTAGCGATTTTGGCGCTCTCTAAGGATAGTTCGCTTGGCGACAAGCTGATTATAACGGGCGGCGCAGGGATAGTCAAGCCCCGTTCCCCCGAATATATGCGGCGTGTAAAGCGGTATAGGCGCATAAAAAAGCTCTTCCCCAAGTTTGCCGAAAGACACTTTGGGAGCGAAGAATATAAAAGTCTTTCGCCGCTTATGAAAGAGAGCTATAAAAAAATCGTCAACCGCGATTTAAGGGCGGAAGCGGCAAAGATATCTAACCCAACCCTACTAATCTACGGTCAGGACGATAGCGTAACGCCGGTCGGGGAAGAAGGAGCAACGTTTTTATCTTTGATAAAAGGCAGTAAGCTCGTCACGATGCAGGGCGACCATTTCTGTTTTATGAGCTATCCCGAACGGTTCAACTCGCTCGTCCTTGAATTTTTAAAGGGCTAAAATAAAATCAACTAACTTAAGGAAATGAGATATGTGGTGGTTTTTTATTGACGTGCATACGACGGTAGAGTGCATTTTGGTTGCGCTCTTCTTCGCCTGTTGTTTAAGCATAATCTGCTTTAAGCCGCTCGGCATTTTGCAGTCGCTCGGCTATTCCAACAGACAGTTTTTGCGCTGGGCGGGCAAGAAGAGCAACCTTACTCAGTCTCGTCTTTCTATCGTGTTTATATCTACCGCGCTCACTTCGGCGGTTACTTCGCTGTGCTTTTCCTTTACGGGCAGGTGGGCGGCGGTGATAGGGCTTACTGCCTATCTAATATTTTTCGTTGCGTACTTCTTTGCAGACGCAACCCACACCGTAAGGTCCAACGCAAGCTTAACGCCAAGGTTTAAAAGGCTGTATTTAACGCTGTTTGTAACCTTTGCGGTTATCGCGTATCTTACGGCAACGCTTTTAAACTTCTTCCAAAGCCTTATCGGCGACAGCCTGTTTACCCAACTCAAGTACTCAATTTTATCGCTGTTGCCCCTGTGTGCGTTGCCCATAATCTGCCTTGCAAATTTGATTGCAAAGATTTGGGAAAAGCCTATCGCTAATTCCTATATCAAAAAGGCAAAGGCAAAGCTTGAACAAAAGCAGCCGTTAATTATCGGCGTTACGGGCAGCTACGGCAAGACGAGCGTTAAAAACATACTTGCCTGTATGCTCTCGCAAAAGTATCAAGTTATAACTACTCCTGCGTCCTACAACACGCCGCAGGGCATAGCAAAGGCGGTAAACAATCAAACCTTGGGCGAAGGCTGTGTGTTCATTGCCGAAATGGGCGCAAGGCACAAGGGTGATATTGCAAAGCTGTGCAAAATCTGTCCCCCCGAATATTCGCTTATTACGGGTATCTGTCCCCAACATTTAGAGAGTTTTAAAACGCTTGAAAACGTCGTGTCGACCAAGGCGGAAATAATTTCCGCAACCAAGCGCACCTGCTATATTGCCGCCGACGCGTTTGATTCTTTCAAGGGCTACGGCGAAAATATAAAGGCGTGCGAGTGCGTTTCGGACGTAATATCGGGCGAGAGCGGTACGGAGTTTACGCTTAGCTTAGGCGGCGAGAGCGTTAGGGTTAAAATCCGCCTTTTGGGCGAGCATAGCGCTTACAACTTCGGTTTATGCGCTTGCCTTGCCTACGAGCTCGGCGTATCTTTAAAAGAGATTGCGCTCGCGGCTGAAAACGTTGACTTTATCGACCACCGCCTGCAACTTATTAAGTCGAACGGCATAAATATAATAGACGACGGATATAATTCCAACCCCGTCGGTGCGCGTGCGGCAATCGAAACGCTTAAGCGCTTCGGCGGCAATAAAATCGTAGTTACGCCCGGGCTTGTAGAGCTCGGCGTGTTAGAGCAGCAATCCAACGAGCAGTTGGGCGCAAGCTTAGTCGGTTTGGACTGCGTTATTTTAGTTGGCGAAACGCTCGTTAAGGCGGTAGAAAGGGGGTATAAGGCTAACGGGGGCGATATGCAAAAACTCGTGCAGGTGCCTTCCTTGACCGCCGCGCAGGATAAATTAAAGGGCGTTTTACAAAAGGGCGACACCGTTCTCTTTTTGAACGACTTGCCGTCGCAGTATCTGTAAACCGAACGGCGCAACCGTAAGCGGAATATAAATTCAAGCAACATAAAGATTTCACCAAAGCTAAAAAATATTTTGGCGGAGGTGATTTTTTTATGCTTAAAAACTACTCGGTTGCCGTAATTTTCGGCGGCGTTTCAAGCGAAAACGAAGTGTCGGTCATTACGGGCACTATGGTTGCAAACGTGCTTAAAAAGGGCGGTAAAAGCGTTCTGCCTATCTACGTAGACCATAGCGGCAATATGCTTGCAGGGGAAGGGCTTGCCGACGTCACGCTCTTTCGTCAGCGAGAAAAATTAAAGGGCAAAGGGCTGTATTTATGCGCAATGGCGCAGGGCGGCTTCGTACTCTTTAAGGGCGGCAAGCCTAAAAAAACCGTCGGGGTAGAGTGTATAATAAACTGCTGTCACGGCGGATATGCAGAAGGCGGCGCTCTCGCAGGTGCGGCGCTTTTAAATAAAATTCCGTTTGCGTCGGCAAGCCTTTTTGAAAGTGCGGCGTTTATGGATAAGTACTACACCAAGCTCGTTCTAAAATCGCTGCGTGTAAACGTTGCGAAATTTGCATATTCAAGGGATATGGACGGGGCAATTAAACGGGCGCAGGCGGTGGGGTACCCGTTAATCGTCAAGCCTGCCACGCTCGGCTCAAGCATAGGGGTGGTCAAGGTTGACGATGAAAAGCAACTAAAGTCGGCGCTTGAAACGGCGTTTGAGTTGGATAACGGCGTTCTTTTAGAAGAGTATTTTCAAGAGCGCAGAGAGCTTAACTGCGCCGCCTATTATTCGGGCGGCAAGGCGGTTATATCCCCTTGCGAAGAAGTATGCTCGGCAAGCGAAATATTGACCTACGACGACAAGTATTCGGGCGGCGGTACACGCAAATTCCCCGTGGACGGCGACTGCGAAAGGGCGGTGCAGATAATCACAAAAAGGGTTTACGAAGCGCTCGGTATGCGCGGTATCGTCCGCTTTGACTTTATTGCGGCAAAGGGCAAGGTGTATTTAAGCGAAGTCAACACCGTACCCGGCTCGCTCTCTCAATACCTTGTATCGAATAGCTATACCGATTTTTACGGCGTGTTGTGCGGCGTGATAGAGCAGGCAAAAGCCGACTTTGAAAAAGAAAGCGGCAAGCGCATAATTTCTACGGGCATATTGAACAATATCCGCTCAAATGCTTGCAAGTTAAAGTAAAATTATAGTAAAATAAACGAAAGAAAAAACAACCCCATCGCTAATTATGTGAGGTACTAATATGGAAAAGATTAAGATGATAACGCCGCTCGTTGAGATGGACGGCGACGAGATGACCAGGGTTTTGTGGAAATGGATAAAGGAAATTCTCATAGAGCCGTACGTTGATTTAAAGACCGAGTACTACGACTTGGGCTTGGTCAAAAGAGACGAAACGGACGATAAGATTACCGAAGATAGTGCTAAAGCAACCTTAAAGTACGGCGTTGCGGTAAAGTGTGCAACCATCACCCCCAACGCACAGAGAGTTAAGGAATACAACCTTAAAAAGATGTGGAAGAGCCCCAACGGCACAATCCGCCGCATCTTGGACGGTACGGTTTTTCGTGCGCCCATTCTTGCAAAGGGCATAACGCCCTACGTCCCTTCCTGGAAAAAGCCCATCGTGCTTGCAAGGCACGCCTACGGCGATATATACAATTCGGTTGAAAGCAAGGTTAAAGGCGGTCAGAACGCCTACCTTTTAATCACCGATACGGAAGGTAACGAAGTGGAGCGCAAGCTCATTCATTCCTTTGACAGCGACGGTATAGTACAGGGCGTACACAACGTAGATAAGTCTATTTCCGCATTCGCACGCACCTGCTTTAACTATGCGTTGGAGAATAAAATCGATATGTGGTTGGGCGCAAAGGACACCATTTCCAAGACCTACGACCACCGTTTTAAGGATATCTTTGCGGAAATTTACGAAAACGAGTATAAGGCTGAATTTGAAAAGGCAGGGTTAACCTATCTGTACACGCTTATAGACGACGTGGTTGCAAGGGTTATGCGCAGCGAAGGCGGTATGCTTTGGGTGTGCAAGAACTACGACGGCGACGTTATGAGCGATATGGTCGCAACCGCTTACGGTAGTTTGGGTATGATGAGCTCGGTGCTCGTATCGCCCGACGGTAAGTACGAGTTTGAGGCGGCTCACGGCACGGTAACCCGTCACTACTACAAGTGGCGCGACGGGCAGGAAACTTCTACCAACTCGGTTGCAACCATCTGGGCATGGACGGGGGCGCTTGCAAAGCGTGGCGAGTTGGATAATATTTCCGAACTCACAGATTTTGCGAAAAGGTTGGAAAAGGCCACGCTTTCAACAATCGAAAGCGGCTATATGACGGGCGACTTGATTCCCCTGTTTAAGCGCGAAGGCATAACCCCCGTCAAGCTTGAGAGCAGGGCTTTCCTTAAAAAGATTGCTGAAAGGCTTTAATTGTTTTAAAAAAAGGTGGTTAACGCAATGAAAAAAGGCGTGTGTGCAAAGTTTTGCACACACGCCTTAAGCTTTAACTTTAAACTAAGTTCTGTTGAGATATTCGTCTATGTATTCCCAAACTTTGCCGTCATAGTTGCCGCCCATTGAATAGTTTTCGGAGTTGAAACCATGTCCTGCACCGTCAATAATTTTTAACGTGCAATTTTCATACAAGGTTGAAGCTTGCTCGGAGTAAGATTTGTTTACTATAAAGTCGGAAGAGCCGTGGATAATTAAAACGTTACCGCCAAAATTTCCGATATGGGAATAGACGTCGTAGTCCTTTAGAGTATCGCTGAACGCCTGTCCGTAACCGCCTAAACTTCCCATACCTGAAAACTGTTTTATAATTTCGGGAATGTTGAACGCAGGGTATAAAAGTATCTCGCCCTTAATTGTCGAAAGGCAGTCTTCAGCCGTAAGCGCAGTTACCAGCCCACCTTGGCTTGTGCCGAAAAGATAAATATTATTCCTATCCACATTGTCCATAGCTCTGATGGTGGCGATCGCCGCTTTTAAATCCGCAATCTCGGAAAACAAAGTCATATCGTCGGTTTTGCCGTCGCTTCTGCTTTTAGAGCTTCCGCCGCAAAAATCAAAGGCATAGGCAATAAACCCTCTGTCGGCAAAGGCGGCAGCGTATAAGTTCATTGAATCCGCATTAAGGTTTGCGCTGTGTGAAAGTATTACGGCAGGCAGTTTGCCTTCAACCTCTTTTGGAGTGTAGAGCTTGCCGTAAATTTTCAGCTCTTCCCTTGAAGAGTAGACTTCCTCAACCGTATAAGAAAGTTCCTTGGGGGGAATTTCATCACCCTTTGTACAGGCGGAGAGTGTAAAAGGCAATAACATTGTCATGGCAAATGCGATAGCTAAACTAAAAATTTTAAACCTGATTTTCATATATCCGACTCCGTTTAAAATTGCAATTATTATAGTACTCACCTAATAGGTTGTCAACGGATGAAGATAATTCTTTTTGTGGAAATTATTGAATTGTACTTGTGGAGATACGTTCCCGAATTAAAGGCGGCGGTGCGAGATTTTTCGCACCGCCGCCTGACTTTTAATACAAATTTGCTATACTTATTTATTTAAAACGCTTTCAAAGTTTACGCCGTAGAAGTGGTCGTCGTCAGTTGCCTTTAAGCAGTCAATGACGAACTTACTCGCCTTACTGCAACTTTCTGCAAGGCACTTTCCGCCGAGATAGTTTGCGGTAAAAACAGATGCGAATATATCGCCCGTGCCGTGGCGTTTTTGGGGCTCTTTGGGCAGTAATACGTACTCGCCATTGCCGTTAGATAAGATATATTCACCTATCAAGCCGTTCTTTTCTGCACCTGTAACAATTACGGTCTTGCCTGTTATTTCAAAGAGTTTTTGCGCAAGACCTTCAACGTAACCTTCGCCCTGCACTTCGCAATAGGGGGTGTCGGTCAAAAAGCAAGCTTCGGTAACGTTGGGCAGAATTACGTCTGCACTTTTGATAAGCTTTTTCATCTCGGCAACGTAGTTTAAATCAAAACCGCCGTAAAGCTTGCCGTTGTCGGCAAAAACGGGGTCGATAATCACGGGTGCGCCTTCTTCGGAAAACTCCGCAAAGCACTTTTCGGCAACGTCCATAAGTTCCTTCTTGCCCAGATAACCCAAGAGAAAGGCTTCAAACTTAACGTTATTATTCTTCCAATGTTTGAAGATTTCAGAGATTTCGGGGGTTAAGTCCAAATAGCTCCAGCCGTTAAACATAGTGTGGTTGGAGAGGATTGCCGTGGGCAACACGCAAGTTTCAACGCCGAAGCGGGAGAGTATGGGGAGTGCTACCGTAAGGGAACACTGTCCCACGCACGATAAGTCCTGCATTGTCAAAATCTTCTTGCTCTTCATAATTTTTAGTTCCTTATATCATTTTACAAATTCCCTTAAAAAATATTCGTGAAGGGAAGTGTCGTCGTTAAGTTCGGGGTGAAAAGCGGTGACGAGCATATTTTTCTGCCTT
>CAMAHZ010000031.1 GCA_945834965.1 uncultured Clostridia bacterium
AGACGGTACGCGAGAAGGTAAACCAAAAGTTCGAGACTACCATCCGAAACCGCGTAAACAGCCGAAATACCCCGATAATTATTATTATGCAGCGTCTGGACGAAGAAGACCTTTGCGGCTACCTTATGCGGCTTGAACCCGAAGAATGGGAAGTATTGAGTTTGCCAGCTATTGAGTACGACGAACATGGGAACGAACAACCACTTTGGGCGTTTAAGCACACCTTAGAGGAACTACACGCCCTACGCGACAAAAATAGCTTTGTCTTTGATACGCAGTACATGCAGAATCCACGACCGATTGCAGGACTTATGTACGAACGCGGCTTCACTACCTACGAAGCAGTACCGATAACAAGGAAGCGGAAGGTAAAGGCGTATATAGACACGGCGGACACGGGCGCGGACTTCCTTTGCTGCATTATATACGTGGAAACGGAAATAGGTAACTTTATTCTTGACGTTTATTACACCCAAGCCCCAATGGAAACGACAGAGAGCGAGACAGCCCGAAGGCTAACGCGCTTTGAAGTGGAAGAATGCGTAGTAGAAAGCAATAACGGCGGTAGAGGGTTCGGGCGTAAGGTTTGCGAGAACTGCCGTATCTTAGGCAACAGGAAGACAAGCTTTACCTACTTCACGCAGACAGAGAATAAGGACGTTCGCATCTTCAACCATTCTAACGAGGTGCAGAACCTTTGCTTTTTCCAGGAACACTGGAACGTACTATTTCCACAATTCTACAAAGCCATTACGCAGTATAAGAAGGAAGGCGGCAACAGCCACGACGATGCACCTGACGCGCTTACGGGTACTGTAGAGAAGAGAGCGCAACGGGCGCAGAACCTTACAAGGATTTTCGGATAAAACAAAATAATTGTAGAACCAAATAAAATTGTAAAGACATGAACGAAGACGAAAGAACACTTACGATCGACCAGCTATTAGCGGAGAGCGTAAAAGAAGGCGCAGACATCGGCGCAGTAGTTACGGAGTTGCAGAGCGGCAGAGTAACAACCCAGCCCAAAACAACGGAGTACCAGCAGCAAATAGAACCTAAGCTGCACGACGTTATGGACACGAAGAAACGCCCCGACAAGCTTGTAGTAGTGGATAAGAACGCGGAAGACTACGGCGAGGTTAAGAACGTGAACCCGAACGCGGAGCTACAGCGCGAAGGCGTTAGGATTGAACCTGTAGCGCGTATAGCTTTGGCTATTCAGCGACTTATCAGAGACCGCGCCGTAAGCTTCACTTTCGGCAACCCCGTAACTTACGCAAGCAACCCCGAAGACGACAAGCAGACACGGGTATTACAGGCTATAAAGCGCGTCTTCTACGATACGAAGATTAGCACCGTAAACCGCAGGGCAGCGCGTAACATCTACGGCACTACAGAGGTAGCTGAACTTTGGTATCAAGTGGAAGGAGAGGAACACGAACTTTACGGCTTCAAGACAAAGAAGAAGTTTAAGGTAGCCCTGTTTAGCCCAGCCTTTGGCGATACGATATACCCGTACTTCGACGAGAACCGCGACATGGTAGCGTTTAGCCGTGAGTTCAAGCGCAAAGGCAAAGACCTTAAGACGCGCACCTACTTTGAAACCTACACAAAGGACTATCACTACCTTTGGAGCTGCAAGAACAAGGAAGACGGACAGGCTAACGGACAATGGGAGCTTATGCCGGGTTATCCTAAGAAGCTTGCAATAGGCAAAATTCCCGTAGTGTACGGCTGTCAGCCCAAAGTAGAATGGGAAGACGTACAAAGCCTTATAGAGCGTTTGGAAAAGCTACTTTCCAACTTCGCAGACACGAACGACTACCACGCCAGCCCGAAGATATTTGTAGAAGGCAAGATTATAGGATTTGCCCGTAAGGGAGAAGCTGGCGGCATTATTGAAGGAGAGGAAGGCGCAAAAGCGCAGTACCTTAGCTGGCAGAGCGCACCCGAAAGCGTGAAACTTGAAATAGAAACCCTGCTTAAGATGATTTACACCATAACGCAAACGCCCGACATTTCGTTTGATACCGTGAAGGGAATAGGAAGCGTTAGCGGTATTGCCCTTAAGCTTCTATTCATGGACGCGCACCTAAAAGTACAGGACAAATGCGAGATTTTCAACGAATACATCCAGCGGCGTATTAACGTCGTTAAGGCGTTCTTAGCAGTAGCCAACAAGCAGGAACAGGGATGGCAGGAAGCCGCCGAACATTTGGTAGTAGAGCCTATTATTACCCCGTACATCATTGAAGACGAGCAAAGCAAGATTAACATCCTTACAGCCGCCAACGGAAACAAGCAGATTGCAAGCCGTAAGGCTACCGTTCAGCGTTTGGGCTGGGCGGACGACGTGGACGAGGAAATAAAGGCGATAGAAGCAGAGGAAGCCCAAGAAAACAGCTTCTTACAGGGCGAACCGACTATTTAACGCCTAAGAACGTATTACTTTAATACAATAGAAGCCCGTAGAGCGCGTTTTGTCTCGCGGCTGGTATAATTCACACCCAACAGGCGAAACGCGCTTAAAACGAATTTTTCAAGAAAATAACTATGCCAAACGACAGGGAGAAACTTATTATAAAGCTTAAAGGCTTCGACGCAGCGCACTACAGGCGAACGGAAGCTTACGCCCGTCAGATTGAAAAGCTTTGCAATTTGGCGGCGAGCGAATACGCATCGTTAGCAGGTACGCTGTTTCAGCCCGACCTAAACAAGCCGTTCAACTTCGACGACTACCCACAGACCAAGAAAGCAGCAGCACAGGTAACGCAGGGATTGGCGAAGAAGATACAGAGCGTTATCGTTAGGGGAACGGCGACAGAGTGGAGAGCAGCCTGCGACAAAAACGACGCTTTCATAAAGTCTATACTTCGCACTTCACGGCTAACCACGGAAGAAGCGGATCAGTACCAAGCGCGTAATTTGGAAGCCCTGCAGTCATTCCAGCAAAGGAAGGTAGAAGGCTTAGTACTTTCCCAGCGCGTATGGAAGTACGTAGGCGATATTAAGGACACGATAGAACTCGGTATAGACGTAGGGTTAGGAGAAGGCAGAAGCGCACAGCAGCTAAGCAAGGACTTACGCCAATGCTTACAGCAGCCCGACAAGCTTTTTAGACGGGTACGCGACAAGTACGGCAACCTTAGACTAAGCAAGGCGGCGGCACTATACCACCCCGGACAGGGCGTTTACAGAAGTTCAGCGCGTAACGCCCAGCGTTTGGCACGTACAGAGGTAAACATGGCTTACCGACAGGCGGAGTATTTACGCTGGCAGCAATTAGACTTTGTTGTAGGTATTCGTATTTGGCTAAGCAACAACCACACCGTATTAGACAGCAAGGGCAGACCACAGCCGTTAGTAGATATTTGCGACGAGCTTAAAGGCGACTACCCTAAGACCTTCCGTTTTGTTGGCTGGCATCCACAATGCCGCTGCCAAGTTACGCCTATTCTTTCCGACTACGACGAATATAACAAAGACCGGGGCAACAGGCTTAAGGCTATTGTTCGCGGACAGGCTTACAAGTCTTTGCCTTCACGAAGACAGGTAACAGCCATACCCGAAAACTTCACGCAGTATATAGAGGGAATACGCGAACGAGCCAAAGGCTGGAAGAGCCAACCCTACTATATACGCGACAACTTCAACGGCGGCACGATCGAGGGCGGACTAAAGGCAGGAATAGCGGCGACTATGAAGGGAGCGACAGCAGGAAAGAACGCGGTAAAGAACAATTCAAAGCCCTGCACGGAATACGACACAGCAATAGACACTTTGAAACGATGGGCTTACGCTTTCGGTTTGGACGTTTCCAAGCTGGACGGCTTACGTTTGGCAGGAAACAGGGAAGCACTACGCGCGGAAGTGGAGAGCTTGCAGGCTTTGGCGGACAAGCGACAGGAAGAATGGATGTTAGCAATAGCAGAGCTTCAACAGGTACGAAACCAAATAAGCAAGCTTAACAAGGCTATAGCGGACAAATATACGGCTATTTGCGGCGCGAACAGATGCGAAGCAGGAAAGTATTACGCGGATTGTATTAAGAACCTTAAGGAAGCAAAGATACAGGCGGAAGCGGACTTAAAGAAGGCTATAGCAGAGGAAGCGAAGAAGGAATACTCCAGCAACATGCCAGAAGAGCTTAAGGACGGACAGCCTTACTTGTTGGGCGAAAAGTACGTATTCAGTAAGGAGTTTTTCGACAAGTTGAAGTATATGCCTACTTTGAAGATACCGCACACGAATAAGGGAAGCTACGAATGTAAGTTAGGCAGGGAAGTAGTATTAGACAACGATACACGCGCCAAAAATTCTCCGTGGGAGAAGAAAGCCGTAGTTTACCATGAGTTCGGACACGCCATCGGCGACCAGCGCGACATCATAAACGGCTACAAGCCTTTGCAGGATTTGAGGGAAAAGCAGATAGCAAGGCTTCGTAAGAAAGTGAAGACAACCGTAACGGAACATAAGTACGACTTCGGAACAGGAACGTACAAAACCACTACGCGCCAAACTTCTATAATGTACGCTAAGCAGCTTTCGGCAAGAATAGACGCAGTTTATGAGCGTCTGAAAAAGTTTGGCGACGACGTATTTACACGTAGGGGAATAACCAAACGCGACGCTTTGGAGCAGATAGGAAGCCTACAGGACACATTAAAAAGCTTAGTTAATAGTAGCGGCGTAGGCTGGGGGCACAGCACAAGCTATTTTAACAGCTTAAGCATGAGAAGGCATGAGTATTTGGCACATTCCTTTGAAAACGCCTTCTTAGGAAACAGAGCCTTTAAACACTTCATGCCTACGGAATACATGGAAATGATAGACTTAATTAAGAGCCTACCCTACTAAACGAGGTATAACGCGCCGTCAGCAATAGAACCCAAGTAAGTAGCTTTAGCTGGCGGCGTTTCATTCTTACCCGGATAGACGGCGACCAAAGAACGCCCCTTAGTGATACATTCGCGCAGGATTGCCCCTGCCTTCTTTGGTGAAGGTTCTACGACCGAGAGAAGGCGAACTAAGCTAACTTCTTCGTCTTCGTCAGAGTTGTAAAGGAAACCTTCTACTAAGGCTTCGTTAGGAAGGGCGGTTAAAGGCTTAACGCCATTTGTAGTTTGTACGTTTGGGGTTTTCATATCATATCGTTATTTAATTCTTCAACAGGAAGCGGCGCACCTTCTACGGGCGGATATAGGAAGCGCACAACGTCGTTATAGCGGCTCGCCCATTTCTTGAAGTAGTGAAGGCACAGGGGGCGGAAGACACGCGGAAGCTTATTGTAGCGTATCGCCCAAAGTTGTACTTTGCTTTGCAGTCTAAGCACCTCGTTACGCTTGTACTCGACAGCCAGCTCGTCTAATTCTTCTATTAGTTCTTCTATACGTTCGTTCATAAAAAGCACGTTTTAACGGCTACAAAGGTACGCACTTTTTCCCGGATAGCCAAAACAGGACGCGGAACGCCTGACACCAAAGGCAAGCAGAACACCCCGAAAGCGTAGTATTTTGTAGGCATTTGCAGCCATTCGTTACCACTAAGACGAAGTTTTAGCGAAGTGTTTTACACAACTTTTTTACAAAGTATTACTTTAATACGCTACCTTTGCATTGTTTTAACGTAACAAAAATAGTTTTTATGGATTTACTACAGCAAATTTTAGCACTACTGAAACAGACGTTTCCGGGCGTGCGAGAAGACGGGTTACAGCAGTTGGCAGCTGCGCTCAGCTTACAGGTTGAAACCCAAGAACAGGCTACCGAACTCGTAGGAAAACTATCCGCCGAGAAGGTAGAAAAATTCGTTAAGGATTGGCGCAGCAAAGCTGACGCGGAAATAGGCAAGGCTAACCAAACCTACGAAACCAGCCTTAAGGAAAAGTATGATTTCGTGGAGAAGGGAAAACCGAACCAGCAGCAACAGCAGCAGCACCAAACCACCGACGGGAATCTGACACTTGACGATGTTAAGAACCTTATCGCGGAGAGCTTGAAGGGCGTACAGCAAAGTATTACCAGCATCAGCGACGCGAAGGTAGCAGAAACCCGTAGGGGGCTATTCGTATCCGCGTTAGACAAGGCAAAGCTGGAAGGCAGTAAGCGCGATTTGTTGTTAGACAACTTCGGGCGTATGACCTTCAAAGACGATGCGGACTTTGAGAGCTTTATGACTTCGCAGGCGGCGCACATTGCTACGCTTGCACAGGAAGAAGCCGACAAAGACCTGCAAAACCACGACAAGCCCATTTTTGGAGCCGTGACCAAAGAAGGAGTAAGCGAGGGCGTAGCAGACTACATCAAGCAGCGAGCCGAAGAGACAAGCAAGCCGACCCTAACAGGGAAGGAAGTTTAACAACACCAAAAAACCGAATAAGAAATGGGACTTACAATTAAGCGAAAGGAAGACAAGCGCGTAGTACACGCTTGCACCCACAACCTCGCCGACATTCCTAACGGTGTAACCGTGAAGTCCGCAGAGCTTGTAAGCGGTTCTGTTCTTAAGGAAGGCACAGCGATTGGCAAGGGTTCAGACGGACTCTACCACGTCGAGAAGACCGCCTTAGTAGTGGAAGCCGTAGCAGCTTCGGGTACTTCGGTTAAGATTGCGAAAGGTTCGCATTTCAAGGTAGGCGATTTCGTCATGTCCGCCGTAAACGGAAAGGCTTACGCCATTACCGCGATTGACACCACAAACGCAACCTACGACACCGTAACCATCGGCACAGCCATTGGCGAGATTGCAAAGGACGCTATTATCATGCTTGCAGACGGCGAACACGCCAGCAGCGGCGCAGCGTTCAAGTTTGCACCTAAAGCCCTTACAGGCGACAGCTACGACGTGGAAGCACTTAGCAACCACCTCGTTTCAGCCGTAACTATTGGGCAGTTCAAAGAGAGTGTTATCCCCCCAATTAACGACGCTATTCTGGGCGCGTTGAAGGGCATTGTTCTAATTTAACGAAAGGGTAGAAAGTTATGATAGCAACACTTATGCGCGGACTTGTAGAGAAGGATATGCAAGCCGTCATCAATACCTACGACTTGAAGCCGTACTACTATCCTACTTTGTTCCCCCTCAAGCAGACCTATACGCTTACGTGGAAAGCACTTGAAGCACAGGTAGGCTTGAAGATTGCCGCAGATTTGGTAGCGCGTGGCGCGTCGATCGACAAGAAGACACGCGAAGCTATTGCCCGTTTGCAGGGTGATATCCCCAAGATTGCGGTAAAGCGCACCAAGAACGACGAAGAGCTGGACGACTACGAAATTATGGTAGCCATGACTTCGCAGAACCCCAACCTTCGCGCACTTGTAGAAGCGTGGGCGGAAGATACCAACTTCTGCTGGACAGCCGTAGCCGCACGTTTGGAGTGGATGGCTTTGCAGCAGATTTCCCTCGGTAAGATTACGCTTAACAACAGCAACAACGTTAGCGTAATTAGTGAATACGACGTAGATTACCAAATCCCAGCCGCTCAGAAGGTAGGCTTTCAGACAGGTTCTGCTAATTGGGCTACAAGCAACAGCGCGAAGCCTATTACTAAGGACTTCAAAGCCGTCGTAGCAGCAGCTAAGGCGAAGGGCGTAAGCCTTAAGTACGCCTTCATGTCGCTCGACACCTTCGCCACCTTCACGGAGACTGCAGAGGTTCAGAAGATTTGCGCAAGCTTCGCAGCTAACGCACTTCAACTCCAGCAGACCCCAAGTTTGGAGACGGTAAATACAGCCCTTCGCGGTTTGTCTTACCTTCGCGGCTTGCAGATTATCGTTATCGACCAAGACATCACGATAGAACTCGGCGACGGTTCGCGCCCGTTCAGCGGCAACCCGTTCACTGAGAACGTCGTAATGTTCAACGAAAGCAAGGTTTTGGGTCAGACCTATTGGAAGACCCCGGCAGACTTGAACGTTAAGGGTTCGGTAGCTTTGAAGGCTATGAACGGACACACGCTCATCAAGAAGTTTGCGAACGAAGAGCCTTTAGAGGAAGTAACTATGGGTATAGCTAACGCTTTCCCGGCATGGCTTACCTCTTCGCGTTCGTGGTTGATGGACACAGCTAACAGCACGTGGAGTCACTAACACAGGGTAACGGGCTGGCAGCGGAAACAGGTAACAGCGTAGGAAGCTACCAGCCCCAGCCCTTCCTAAAGCCTAAAGGAATGACTTACAAAGAATGGATTACTACAACGGTTAAGCGTTTCGGAGTGAAAGCCGAAGACGTGGAACTTATATTAGCCAACCAAAAGGCGTTAATTCCCGACGAGAACGCGGAAGCAGACCCAACTACGGCAAAGACAGCCTTAGTTAAGGAGTTTGCAACCGTTATCCCTTTGGCAAACGTCAGCGAAGGCGGTTATTCCGTTTCGTGGAATTGGGAAGCTATTAAGATGTGGTACAACATTACCTGCGGAGAGTTGGGCATCATACCAGCCAACAAGCCGAAGGTACGAAACAGAAGTAACGTATGGTAGGAATTTCGGACGTAATAACGAACCAATACCCACACTTCCTATATAAGCGCACCAGCGGCGAAGCCGTACAGAACGCCAACGGAAGCTGGGAGAGCAGCGAAGCCGCTATAGTGTTTTGCGGAGCTTGCAGAGAGGAAACGAACGGCAAGGGCGCGAAGATACAGGCAGCTAACGGCGTATTCCGGGAGTTTTCCGCGTTGGTGCATACACCCGTAGAAGTTCAGCGCGTAACGGAAGGTACGGAACTGTTCGTTTTGACGCGAGAAATAGAACTGCCCGAAGCGTTATTAGATGCCGACTTTGTGGAGCAAGCCAAAGCCGAAGGATTGGTTAGGATTTCGGGCGAGTGTCTAAAATTCGACGAAGGCAGACTGCACAACAGACTATGGGTATAAAGGCACACTTCAAAGGCAATATAGACGCTACGTTTGCCGCGTTTCTTGCAGAAGTGGAAAGGCAGATTATAGAAAGCCTTTGCAGAATCGGCGAAGAAGTGGTTACGCTTGCAAAGCTTGTACCACCCGAACGCGGATTTACCGACCGAACAGGAAACCTACGCTCTTCTATTGGTTACGTGGTTTGTAAAGACGGGCAACCGTTGAACATCGCGTTTGAAGACGTGAAGGGCGGACACGAAGGCGTAAATACAGGACAGCGGCTCGCCTTACAGGTAGCAAAAGACCATGCAGAAGGCTATACGCTTATTGTGGTAGCAGGAATGAATTACGCGGTTTATGTCGAGAGCAAGGGGCGCGACGTACTAACGTCTGCCGAGAAGGAAGCCGAAAAGCTTATAGCGCGTGAATTAGCAGACTTAATAACAAACGTACAGCAAGCATTTAAGTAATGAAGAAAGTTAGCAGTATAGACACAGACGACATCCTCTACCAGCTTATCCAGCAAGCGGTAAACGAAGGCGTTATTACTATTTCGGGCAAAGTCTGTCCGCAGGGAGAGAGACCCGACGACAGCCAAGCCGAGGATATAGTTATTAACACCATTACCGTAACGCACGACAAGCCGCAAACAGGAACGTCGAACGTGAATATATACGCAGCCGATAAGAAGGTAAAGATAAACGGGAAGCAGCAATACAAGGCTAACCGCGAACGCTTACGGGAGATTGGCGACCAACTTACGGAATACTTAGACGCGCAGAACGTAGCAGACTTAGAGTTTTGGATCGAGTACGACGTAGTAATTAAGGAGTTGGAAGTAAGACAGCATTACAGAAACCTCCGTATTTCGTGGAATATACATTAACTTTTAATAGCACAGAATTATGGCAACTTTAGTAACTTTGGGTTTGTCGAAGATTTTGGGTAAGGCAGGAGAGCCAACCGCTGGCGACTTCGCTGAAGAAGGCTATACGCCTTTCGGACTTACCTACGAGGACACCTGTAAGATGTCACAGGACGACCCAGAAACGACAGAGTTCTACGCAGAGGAAGAGGACGACCCCGTAGAGACTACAGAGAAGCAGGGTAAGATTACCTTCACTTTCAGTATCATGAACCCAGACATTACAACGCTTACCCGTCTCTTTGGCGGTACGGTTGCAAGTGACGTGTACGCATACCCGGACACCGTAATCACGGTAGAGGAAAGCGTCATCATCAAGCCTAAGAAGGGTTTGATGTTCCAAGTACCACGCATGAAGCTTGTTAGTAAGATTAACGGCGAGTTCAGCAAGAAGGGGCTGCTTCTTATCGAAGTAACGGGTACGGTTCTTAAGCCTCAGACCACGGGGCTTAAGAAGATGTACGTTAAGCAGATTGCCGCAGCAAGCAACAGCAACAGTGGCAGCTGAAGCGGTAACTAACCCTACAGGCGTAGTAACTTAGTATTCAACCGAAGCCCCCGAACAACCACCTTCGGGGGCTTCATTCATAAAAAGCAATATGGCAGAGAACGACAACAGCAAATTAGAAGCCTTAGAACTGGAGCAGAGCGAACTGCGGCTTATGATACAGGAAGGCGTTACTTTCGACGTGGACGTTACGCACTACAGACGTAAGCCGGGCTTTTGTGGCTATTTCCGCAAACGTGAGAAGGTAACGGAAAAGCGCGTTTTCAAGATTGAAGAACCGACGCTTAACACCTTAGACCGTCTTAGCGCACTTTGGCTGCAAATGGAGATAGACGAAACAAGGCTACAGGAAGCCGACTACCTTAACGCGGCTAAGAAGATGGCTAACAAAGAAGCCAAGCGTTTGGCGGAAGTGGTAGCTACCGCAGTCTTAGGCGAAGACTATTACACGGCGATCGACAAAGGCGGCTACTTCAAGAGAACCGAAAACAAACATGAGCTTAAGCGGCTTACTTCCTTATTCCTTCATACCATAAAACCTTCCGAGCTGTTCACGCTGGCGGTACTTATTACCAACGTCAGCAACTTAGGGGATTTTATAAACTCTATAAGATTGATGAGCG
>CAMAHZ010000032.1 GCA_945834965.1 uncultured Clostridia bacterium
AATATATTAAATGGGTTATATTACGGGGTTTAAAGTCGAAAAACGGCGTTAAAGGGCGTATATTATGGGGTTAAACGCGTTAGTTAGGGTATATTATGGGGTGTATTTGGGGTGCGGATATGCCCACACAAAAGGATTGCCCCCGTAATATGCCGCAACGAACGGCGTATTACAGGGGCTTATACTAAGTGACTATTCTATTAATTTGATAATAATTTTCCTATAAAAATCTTGATGATTTTATTAAGCCTTGGGGGGATAATAGCGTTTACCGAATATTGCCGTACCCAGCCTAATCATATTACTGCCGCACTCAACGCAAAGTTTCCAGTCGCCGCTCATACCCATAGAAAGGTATTTTACGTCGGGTAAGGTGTTTTTAAGCAAGTCGAACTCTTCGCGCATAGACTTAGCAAGGCTCTCTAAAAGCGCAACGTCGTCGCTGTCGGGCAGCATTGCCATTAGGCCTGCAACCTTTAAGCCTTCCATCTCGTTTACGGTTTTGCAAACTTCCTGAGTCTGACTTACGTCAAAGCCCGATTTTGTTTGCTCGTTGCCGATATTGATTTGCACGAGTACGGACGAAGTTACGCCCGCTCTTGCGCTGCGCTTTGAAAGCTCTTCGGCAAGGTCAAACCTGTCAAGCGAGTGATATAAATCGACTTTGCCGATTAAATACTTTACTTTGTTAGTCTGCAAATGCCCGATAAAGTGACGGGTGGGGTTGCCTACGATTTGCTCGTACTTGTCCTTAAATTCCTGCACGTGGTTGTCGCCTATGTCGGTTATTCCGGCTTGAATTGCCCTGTTAATGTCTTCGGGCGTCTGCGTCTTTACGGCGGCAACCAAGGTCACCCTTTCGCCAAACGGGTTGGTTCGGGGTATTTCGTTAAGTATATTTTTAACGTTTTCTTCAATCATATTTGCTCTGCGATAAGCTTAGCCATTTCACTGCAGCCTACCTTTTTCATACCTTCTTCCATAATGTCGCCCGTGCGCACGCCGCTGTCAAGCACGCTCTGCACGGCGTTTTCGATTGCCGCATACTCTGCGCTTAAGCCAAAGCTGTCTCTTAGCATCATTGCCGCCGCCAAAATGGTTGCGATGGGGTTAGCGATATCCTTGCCTGCAATGTCGGGCGCAGAGCCGTGAATAGGCTCGTAAAGACCGCATTTGCTATCGCCTAAAGACGACGACGCAAGCATACCGATAGAACCCGTAACCTGAGCCGCTTCGTCGGATAAAATGTCGCCGAAAAGGTTAGAAGTTACAACAACGTCGAACTGTGCAGGGTTTTTAACAATCTGCATTGCGGTGTTGTCTACGAGCATATCTTCAACGGTAATTTCGGGGTAGTTTTTAGCCGCGAATTCGTGCACCGTCTTTCTCCAAAGCCTGCTGCTTTCAAGTACGTTTGCCTTGTCTACGGAAATAATCTTTTTCGAGCGCTTTAAAGCGAGTTCGCACGCGATTTTAGTAATACGCTCTATTTCCTTAACCGAATACTTCTCGGTATCCCAGGCAAAGTCGCCGCCGTCTAAGGTGCTGCCCTTACCGCGCTCGCCAAAGTAAATGCCACCCGTAAGCTCCCTTACGATTATTATTTCAACGCCGTCTTTAACCAGCTCGTACTTAAGGGGGGAAGCCTTTGCAAGGCTCTTCCACAGCTTAGCAGGGCGAATGTTAGAGTACAAGCCCATAGCCTTTCTAATGCCCAAAAGCCCTTTTTCGGGGCGGATATCTACGGGCATATTGTCCCATTTATAGCCGCCTACCGCGCCGAGCAGAACGCTGTCGGATGCAAGGCAGGCTTCAACCGTATCTTCGGGCAGGGGCTTGCCGCAAGCGTCTATTGCGCAACCGCCGATAAGCTTGTGCGTGTAGTTAAAGGTGTGACCAAACTTTTTGCCTACGGCGTCTAAGACCTTGATTGCGCCTGCGCAGATTTCAGGGCCTATGCCGTCGCCGTCTAAAACAACGATATTATAATTCATTTTAACTCCTTTTTTGCTTACGTTTCCCGTTTTTGGCTTAGTTGCCTTTTTTAGCCAAATGCTTTAAAAGACCGCCGTCCGAAATAATTTCCTGAATAAATTCGGGGAAGGGCTGTGCCTTAAAAGTCTTGCCCGTAGTCAAATTCTTTATCTCGCCGAGCGACAAGTCGGCTTCAACTATATCGCCTGCTTTAATCTCTTTAACCGCTTCGGGACATTCCAAAATGGGCAGACCGATATTGATTGAGTTGCGGTAGAAAATTCTCGCAAACGAATTTGCGATAACCAAGCTTACGCCGCTCGCCTTTATTGCAAGGGGGGCGTGCTCGCGGGAAGAGCCGCAGCCGAAGTTGTCTTCTGCAACGATTAAATCGCCCGATTTAACGTTTTTTACGAAGTCGGGGTCGATATCTTCCATACAATGCGCTTTCAGCGCTTCTTCCGAGCTGTCGTTTAAATATCTTGCAGGGATAATAACGTCGGTATCGACGTCGTTTCCGTATTTAAAAACCTTTCCTTTAACTTCCATAATCTACTCCTTAAAGTTCGTCGGGTGTGCAAAGCTTTCCTGCCACCGCGCTTGCCGCCGCAACGTAGGGCGACGCAAGGTAAATTTCGCTGTTGATATGTCCCATTCTTCCTACGAAGTTGCGGTTGGTTGTGGAAACGCACCTTTCGCCGTCGGCCAAAATGCCCATATAACCGCCAAGGCAGGGTCCGCAAGTGGGGGTGGAAATAATCGCGCCTGCGTCTAAGAAGATTTGCGCAAGCCCTTCGTCAATGCACTGCCTGTATACCGACTGCGTTGCGGGAATGATAATAGCTCTTACTCCGTCGGCAACCTTTCTGCCTTTTAAAACTTCCGCCGCAATGCGCATATCGGTAATCCTGCCGTTTGTGCAGCTGCCGATAACGACCTGGTCGATAGCAAGCTCGCCCCACTTATCGGGTGTCTTAGCGTTTTCAGGCAGGTGGGGGAAGGATACGGTGGGCTGCAAAGCGCCAAGGTCGATTTCGTAAACGGCGTCGTAAACGGCGTCCTCGTCGGCTTCGTAAGCCTTAACGGGGCGCTTGAACCTGCCCTTCATATACTCAAGCGCAACTTCGTCTACGGGGAAAATTCCGTTCTTTGCGCCTGCTTCGATTGCCATATTGCACACGGTAAACCTGTCGTCGATATTCAAATTCTTAACGCCGTCGCCGACGAATTCCATTGATTTATAAAGGCAGCCGTCCACGCCGAGCATACCTATAATGTGCAGGATTAAGTCCTTACCGCACACGCCCTTTTTAAAGTTGCCGTGCAATACGAATTTGATTGCGGAAGGCACCTTGAACCAGCAGGTCTGGGTGAGCATACCTGCGCACATATCGGTCGAGCCTACGCCCGTGGAAAATGCGCCGAGAGCACCGTAGGTGCAGGTGTGGCTGTCTGCGCCGATAATTAAATCGCCTGCGCCGACCAAGCCGAGCTCGGGCAGAAGTGCGTGTTCTATGCCCATCTTGCCCACGTCGTAGAAGTTTTCGATGCCCTGCTCTTTAGCGAACACACGGCAGGTCTTGCATTGTTCTGCGCTCTTAATGTCCTTGTTGGGTGCAAAGTGGTCCATAACCAAGGCTATTGACTTATTGTCTGCAACGTTTTTAGCACCCGTCTTTTTAAATTCCTTAATAGCCACGGGACCGGTAATGTCGTTGGCAAGCACTAAGTCGAGCTTAGCCGAAATAAGCTGTCCTGCCACTACGTGGTCGAGTCCTGCGTGGGCTGCGAGTATTTTTTGTGATGCGGTCATTCCGACCTTTTTACAACTTGTCATAACGTTTTCTCCTGTGCGACGTCGCCTTGCACGCCGTCAATTTGTGTATCTTCTGTAGCTACAGCCGCTTCGGTTATTTCAACCCTTTCGCCGATAAAGTCGATTACCACGTTGCCGTTTTCGCAAAGGGCTTTAACCGCCTTTTGAGCGCCGTCGCATATAGCCGTCTGCTTGTTGGAAGTGCCGCTCTTTACCCTTACGGTTACGTTGTACTCGTTCTCCGTACCCGAAAGCGTCAAGGTGATATTACCCGTCTCGGTTTCAAAGGCAAAGTCGTTGCCGCTTAAATTGATAAGCCCCATATTTCCGCACTTTAGTCGGCAGTCCGCCATGTACGCAAAAGAATTTTCTGCAACGAGCTGACCAACCTTAACCTGCATATTAAGGCTTTTTTTAACGGTCGTCTCTTTCAGGTTTGTGCGTAAGCATTCGCTTGAAAGCTCTACCGCCGTGAACGAGCTGTTTACAAGGCTAATCTCGCCGCAAACGCCGATTAAGGTCAACTCTCCGAAAATTCCGCCTGAGAAAGACGCGGCGGTGCGGTTGCCTGAAATTTTAACGTCGGGTACGACGTGCGTAGGTATATATATTGTTATAGCCTGCTTACCGAAGGGGATAAGGCGTTTTGCCTGATTGATTATCAAGCGGTTTTCGCCAACGCCTACGTTTACGTTTTTGCAGTCGGGCAATACGACTTTAAGCTCTTTATCGTCCGACGCGCAGACGGTGAGCGTTGCATCGTATACGCTTATGCAAACTTCGCCTATTTCGGTTGCGGCGTCAAGTTTAAATATTTTAGTTTTCATTTCCGTATATTAGTTTTTATATCCTTATATTTGGCAATACCGCCCCGTTATAAAGGGCGGTAGCGCGTTTGAGATTTTTAAGATTTTTTAAATATAGCGCCTTCCGATGCGGAAGTTACGCTTGCACGGTAGCGTGCAAGATAGCCGTTTACGGGCTTAACCACGGGCGTGAAGGTAGCAAATCTCTTTGCTATTTCTTCGTCCGAAAGCTTAACCGAAAGGCTGCAGGAAGGAATATCGATTTCAATTTCGTCGCCGTCCTGAATAATGCCTATAACGCCGCCTGCCGCCGCTTCGGGGCAAACGTGTCCGATAGCCGCGCCCCTTGTCGCACCTGAAAATCTGCCGTCGGTGATGAGCGCAACGCTGTCGCCTAAACCTGCGCCTACGATAGCCGAAGTAGGGGTGAGCATCTCTCTCATACCGGGGCCGCCTAAGGGACCTTCGTAGCGGATAACGACGACGTCGCCTGCTTTTATTTTGCCGCCCGAAATTGCCGCCATAGCTTCTTCTTCGCTGTTAAAGCACTTAGCAGGGCCGCTGTGTTTTAACATCTTAGGGTCGACGGCAGACTTCTTAACGACGCAGCCTTCTTTTGCAAGGTTGCCCTTAAGTATGGTCAAGCCGCCCTGTTTGGAGTAGGGGTTTTCGACGGTGCGGATAATTTCCGTATTGCGGTTACGGGCGGAAGAGACGACTTCCTTTAAGGGCTTGCCGCTTACCGTCATAACTTCGCCGTTAATCAAACCGACGTCGTACAGCTGCTTAATAACTGCCGAGATACCGCCGGCTTCGTGCAATTCTTCAATATAGTGCTCGCCTGCGGGTGCAAGCCTGCAAAGGTTGGGCGTTCTTTCGCTTATCGAGTTGAGAGAGTCAATCGAAATTTGTTCTTTGGTCAGCCCTGCTTCCCTTGCGATTGCAATAAGGTGGAGTACGGTGTTGGTAGAAGCGCCTATAGCCATATCCACGGCTTCTGCGTTCTTGAACGCCGCAGGGGTCATAATATCCGAAGGGCGAATATCCTTTTTAAGCAAATTCATAACCGCTTCGCCTGCGTTTTTAGCGAGCGCAAGTCTCTGGCTGTACACCATGGGAAGAGTGCCGTTGCCGGGGAGAGCCATACCCAAAGCTTCGCAAAGGCAGTTTAAGCTGTTCGCCGTGAACATACCGCTGCAAGAGCCGCAGGTGGGGCAGGCGTTGCACTCAAACTCTTTCAACTCTTCGCTGTCAATTTTGCCTGCGTTGAACGCGCCGACTTCTTCAAACATAGTCGAAAGAGAAGTCTTTTTGCCGTGAACTCTTCCTGCGAGCATAGGTCCGCCCGAGACGAAGATGGAAGGGATATTTACCCTTGCCGCCGCCATAAGCATGCCGGGGATAATCTTGTCGCAGTTGCCTATGAACACCGCCGCCTGAAAGCCGTGTGCACGCAGTAAAATCTCTGCGCTGTCCGCAATGATTTCACGGGAAGGAAGGGAGTATCTCATACCCGAATGACCCATTGCGATACCGTCGCAGACGCCGATAGAAGGCAAAATTACGGGCTTACCGCCTGCGGCAATAACGCCTTCCGCCGCCGCCTTTGCAATCATATCAAGGTGCATATGTCCGGGGATAATCTCGCTCTGTGCGCAGATTATGCCGACCATAGGCTTTTGTATTTCGTTGTCAGTCCAACCAAGCGCCCTTAAAAGCGAACGCTGTGAACTCATATCCAAGCTTTCGGAAAATATATTCTTCATAATTATTACCTCAGTTTACGTAGTCGCCGTAACAATCTCTGTCCTTAAGGGTGTGCCTGCCGCGTGCGAGTACGGTTACGCCCGTGCGCTGCATTTCAAGTATGCCGAAAGGCTCGATAACCTTAATGTATGCGTCAAGCTTTTCGGGGTCGCCCGTGATTTCCAAAATCATAGTGTCGATTGAAAGGTCTACGACCTTCGCCTTATAAATATCGTTTATAAGCGCAATCTGCGTACGCGCTTCAGCCGTTGCCTGAACCTTAGCCAAAAGCAACTCTCTGTAAACGCAGTCAAGCTCGTTAGCGCAACCGATTTTCTTAACGTCTTCCAGCTTATCCATCTGGCGAATCATCTGATACAGCGTGTATTCGTCGCCGACTAAGATGATGGTCATACGCGAAAGGTTGGGGTCCTCGGTGGCGCAGGCGGTAAGGCTTTCAATGTTGTAGCCACGCCTTGCAAACAAACCCGTTATTCTCGTCAAAACGCCGCTCTTGTTGGAAACGAGAGCGCCTATCGTATATCTTTTAGTCTTATTTTCTTCCACCTTATTTTTCCTCCATCTTATCCATCTGCGTGTCGTACGTCGCACCCGGTTTAATCATAGGTAAAACGTTGTCGTCGGGGGATATTCGGCAGTCTACGACTACGGGAGAGCAATTTTTCTTCGCATAATCGAACGCTTCGGAGAGCTTTTCCTTAACGTCGTCGCTCTCGCCAAGTAGCACGCCCTTTGCGCCAAAGCTCTCGGCAAACTTAATGTAGTCCGTCTTTTTCTGCAAGGTCGTCTGAGAGAACCTTCTTGCATAGAAAATCTTTTGCCATTGCCTTACCATACCTAAAACGCCGTTGTTCATTAAAAGTATAACTAAGGGTACGCCCTGAGTAACCGCGGTAGACAGCTCGTTCAAGTTCATATTGAAACAGCCGTCGCCCGTAACTAAAACGCATAGCTTGCCCGAGCCGAACGCCGCGCCGATAGCCGCGCCCAAGCCGTAGCCCATAGTACCGAGACCGCCGCTCGAGCAGAACTTTCTGGGCTTGTGCAGGGGGTATTCCTGCGCCGTCCACATCTGGTGCTGACCAACGTCGGTAATTAAAGGGCTGTCTTCAGGTGCAAGAGCCGCCGCGGTGCGCAGTATTTCGTACGCCCTGCAGTTGCCGTCTACTCTTGCGCCCTTAAAGGTAAGCGTCTCTTTAAGCCACTTATCGTCCTTGCCGTTTAATAAGGGCAAAAGTTTTTCAGCGCAGAGAGCTACGTCGCCTAAAACGGTGGTGGTCACCTGAACGTTTTTGTTGAACTCTGCGTTGTCGATATCTATCTGAACGACCTTTTTGCCGTTAGCGAACAAGTTTCTATTTAGTGCAACTCTGTCCGAAAAACGAGTGCCGAATGCAATAATGCAGTCGCTCTCGATAACGGTTTTTGCGGCAGCTTTCGTGCCGTGCATACCCATCATACCGAGATTGCACTCTGCGCTATCGTCGATAACGCCCTTGCCCATAAGGGTGTAGGCAACGGGTGCGTTTAACTTCTTTGCGATAGCCGCTATTTCGTCCGACGCGTCGGAAGAAGTTGCGCCGCCGCCCACCATAAGTAAGGGACGTTCGCTTGCGTTGATAATTTCAGCCGCAACCTTAAGCTTGCTTTCGTCCACGGCAACCTTCTTTACGGGTAGGGGCTTTACGGGTTCGTAGTCGCACTCAGCCGTCTGAACGTTCTTTAACACGTCGATAAGGACGGGACCTTTACGCCCTGAATTAGCAATGTAGAACGCCTGACGAACGGTGTCGGCAAGTTCGTTTACGTCCTTGACGATATAGTTATGTTTTGTTATAGGCATAGTAATGCCTGCGATATCGACTTCCTGGAAGGAATCTCTGCCGAGATTAGATAGTGCAACGTTGCCCGTGATTGCTACCATAGGTATGCTGTCCATATACGCGGTTGCGATACCCGTTACAAGGTTGGTTGCGCCCGGTCCGCTCGTTGCTATACAAACGCCGACCTTGCCCGTAACCCTTGCATAGCCGTCAGCCGCGTGGGAAGCACCCTGTTCGTGCGCGGTTAAAATATGGTTGAGTTTGCCGTTGCGGTACAAAGCGTCGTAAATATCCAAAACCGTGCCGCCGGGGTAACCGAAAACGGTTTCAACCCCCTGTTCGAGCAGACAGTTTATTAAGATGTCAGCACCTTTCATTTTCATGTCCGTTTCTCCGTTGAGTTTATAATCGTCTATTATAAAAATTATTATCGATTATCATACCATAATTAAAGCTGTTTGTCAACCCGCGCAGGGTGCAAAAGGCAATGAATTTACGCAAACTATGTATATTTTACTTATAAAACTCACCGCAACTGTATAAAAATACATAATTTTACAGTTTTCTTGCGGGCTGGTAAAATTTAGCCGCCCACAGGAAAAATACTAATAACGCGTTACTGCTTGACAATTCAATCCTATGATAATATAATAGTGTAAATTATAATAGATTACTATACGGTTTTGCGCAGGGGCGTATGCGCGCGCAAAGCAAATATACGGAAATTTAAAAGGGGGTAAGGCAATGGTAAAAAAGGCGTCTAAGCGGCTTATAAGTGCAATACTTGCGCTTATTGCAAGCGTGCTTTTGTGCATAGGCGTTTGCCTTGCCTGGTTTGCCGTAAATAACGACGTGCGCGGCGACGGACTTCAAACCCAGATTAAGAGCAACGAAGTCGTAGGCTTTAACGTAACCGCATACTTCCTTGACTACAGCTCGCTGAATAAAACCTATTCTATCGTAAACGGCAATAAGGATATTATTAAAGACGCAAACGGAAACGTAATAACCGTCGATTATAACAGTGATACCATAATTAATTCCGACGGCAATAACAAGGACGTAATGCGTCCATTCTCGCTCAGCGGCGAATATACCACCGCAGTTTTGTTTAAAATAGATTACGAGATTTTGGGTTCTTCTGAAAATAATTTCAGAATTTTTGCACAATGCCCCGATACTTCCCGAATTAAGGTAACGCCCGTAGATGGCTCGCCGAATAATTTTACGAGCAGTCTTTCAAACACAGTCAAGTTCGTTCAGGCGCAAAAGAGCGGAGACGATTACGGCGCGTTAACGGGCAAGCAAACCTTCGTAAACGAATTGTACGAAAAGACCTTTCATATAAGCTTATTCGACGGAATTAACGCTGATAGTCTCGGCGACGGCAAGAAAAACGGTAGCGGCAACTACGTCGATACGAAATACGTTATAATGGACTACGAAAGGGACAGGTTCACCTACATATCTTCCCTGTTGCTTGAAAGCGGCGGCGGGCTCAATTCGGGCTTAACGCTGCTCGGCGATATCACGCTCGGCATAGAAGAGTATACTAACGAGACGGTCGTGCCGACTTCTATTGTGGTCGATACGCTTGCGCGAGACTATAAAACGGCGTATACACAGCCTATGGGCACGGACGTAATGTCGCCTAAGTGGCAGTTTGTCGTAACCTATTCCGACGGCACTAAAAAGCTCGTTAGCGGACAGAACGCAAATTTAAGTATAACTAATTTGAATACTAATATAGTCGGCAAGTCAACGGCGACCGCAACGTATACCGAAAACGAGAAATCCGTTTCCTGCCAAGTCGACTACACGATAGGGCTCGTTATAACGGGCGGTACGGGCGTTGCAAAGAACGATACTCTCGAGTTGAGTGCGGCAGGGCTTTTGGGCGCTATTACTTGGTCGGTTGAAAACGGCACGGGCTCGGCAACGATTAATTCAAGCACAGGCGTCTTGACGGGCGTTACGGAAGGTACGGTCACCGTTACGGCAACGGCTGAAGGATACGTGGACGATGCGACCACGCCTTACTTTAAGGCGACCTACGTCGTCACCGTCACGGCGGAAAAAGTGGCGGTAACGGGTGTAACGCTTGATAAGACGAGCCTGTCCTTAGAAGCAGGCAACACGGCTGTGCTTTCGGCAACGATTACGCCTGCCAACGCAACCAACAAGGCAGTTACTTGGTCGTCGTCAAGCGAAAGCGTTGCAACCGTATCCGGCGGCGTAGTAAGGGCGGTTGGCGCAGGTGAAGCGACTATAACGGTAACCACCAAGGAAAAGGATGCGCAAGGCAATCCCTATACCGCAACTTGTACGGTAACGGTTACGGCGGCAAGCGTGCCTGTTGAAAGCGTGACTATAAGCGGCGATAATACGGTAACCATAGGTGGTAAGATTACGCTTACTGCGGAAGTTACGCCTGATAATGCAACCAACAAAACGGTAACGTGGGAAGTTATTGCAGGTACGGG
>CAMAHZ010000033.1 GCA_945834965.1 uncultured Clostridia bacterium
TTGCCGGCGCTTTCGTCATATGCGTAGAACGTGTATTCACCCGTGACCTTTGCGTTTGCGCCGTAGACGACTTCTTCAATCTTCGTGCAGAGCATAAACACGCCTTCGCCCATCTTTTCAACGGAAGGAATATTTACCGAAGTGATTGCGTTGCACTTAGTAAACGCACAATCGCCTATGCTCTTTAACGAGTCGGGCAAAGTAAGCTCACCCGAAATTCCCGTTTGAGCAAACGCGTATCTGCCGATTTCCTTAAGCCCGTTTTCTATCGTAAGGCTTGTAAGCGACGCGCAGTCGTAGAATGCGTACGCGCCGATTTTTTCAACCGTAGAAGGAACGACTACCGAAGTTAAATCGGTATTAGCAAACGCATAGTCCGCAATCTCTTTCAGGCTGGACGGAATTACTATAGAAGTAAGACCGCTTAAGCCGTATAACGCACCCTTGCCGATTTTGGTCACGCCGCTCAGGTTAAGAGTTGATATACCGCTTAGCGAAGAGTTTGCAAACGCGTAAGAGCCGATTTCGGTTACGCCTTTTTCAACTAAATAGTCTGCGCTCGTGATATTCCTTGCCGCAAAGATTAACTTTCCGTCTACAATCTGCTCGCCGACGTTGCCCATTTCAAACACGTTCAAGCCCATTTCCGCACCGGAAATTTGCGCCTGAAGTGCGCTGATGTTCAAATTGAAGCAGCTGCCGAACGCCTTACTGCCCACGTACGACGCACCGTTCTGCACGTCTACTTCGGCAAGATTATAACATTCGTTGAACGCCCCGTTGCCGATATAGACGTCTTTAGCCGTCAAAGTAACCTTAGTAAGGCTTGTACAGCCGCTGAAAGCGTTGGCAGGGATATTTGCGTTATTGATTACTATTTCGGTATTGCCCTTACCTAAGGACGTACAGCCCGTGAACATACCTGCGCCGAACGCCGTAAAGTTGCCCGTCGTAATGCTCTTTAAGCCGGTACAGCCCTTGAATACTTCCGGGCCCACCATGTGGAGACCCGTAAGGTCGGCTTCTGCAAGCGAAGTACAGCCTGCAAACGCCTGAGCGTTAGCCGTACCGATTGCCGTCATCTTTACAATCTCTCTCAAGCCCGTACAATCCGAGAAGGCGTTCCTGTCTAAAGTAACTACCTTACAGTTGGATAAGTCAACCGTTTCAAGGTTGAGACAGCCTTCGAATGCGTAGCGGCGAATCATCTCAAGTGATGAGTCTGCAATGGGTTTTGCCTCTTCGGAAATAAAGCATATCTTCTTTAAGTTGGTACAATTCTTGAACGCCCTTTGCTTGATTTCCGTTACGTTCTTGGGAATAATAACTACTTCAACGCTCTGAACGTCCTTAAACGCTTCTTCGCCGATTGAAGTGATTGCCTTGTCCGAAGGGATTTTAAGTACCCTTACGCCGTCCACAATCTCGCCGCCCCAACCGCGGTAACGGGTAAGCACGCCGCCGGATACGGTGTAGGGGTCCTGAATGGAAAGCGTAACCGTCGCCCTGCACGAGCTGAACTCTGCGCTCTGTGCGGTTATGGTGACCGTCTTTACGTCGTCGCCTTCGTAAAGGACGGAGACGTTGCCCTTTGCGTCGACCGTTGCAAGGCTGTTATCGCTTGACGACCAGGTGAACGACAAATCTTCCAAAGGATAATACCAAGGGTCAACCGTTATTTTTAAAGGTATCTGCTGAGCGGGGTTGACTTCTACTATGCCCTGTGCCTTTACGGGGTTGGAGTCTGCGTTGAGCATAGAGCCGAAGGAAATAGAAGGCGTCTTAAGCTTTTTAGTCGATTCCTTTACGGTTACCGTGACTAAAGCCTCTTTCTTGCCGCCTGTCACTTTAATAGTAGCAGTACCTGCGGAAACGCCGAACACTTCGCCGTTCTTGACCTTTGCAACGCTTTCGTTATCGCTCGTCCAGACGAAGTTGGAAAGGTTTGCGTTACCTATATTATTAATTTCAATCTTAGCCGTTGCGTTCTTATCAACGGTGAGCGTATCCTTTACCGACCAGTCCGTAGGGCAAGCCGCGCCTTCGGAATAGCTCTTTTCAACGACGTACACGTTGTAGTTCATTGCGTAGTCCTGAACTTCGACGAAGAGATTGCCCTTATAGTCGTCGTAGAATTCGGTTACTTCGATTGAAACGGTGTTGGTCGTGTTCTTTTTGGGGTTGATTATGGGGGTAATATACTCGGTTGCAAGCTTTAACGATTCGATATTAGTACCGTCGTTATCCTTCGTTTCCGAATAGCACAATATTACCGCCTGAGGATAATGGTTATCGTATATATCAAGGTCTAAGAAGATTTTCTGCGTGGTCTTGCCCGAAGAATCCTTTACGTCCTGATATCTTATACGCGTATCCTGAAGAATGGGCGCTTCGTAGTCCACGTAGAAGGTCATAGAGAAGGTATCGTCCGTAGTTACGCCATTCTTATAGTCGTCGTAGTCGAAGTAGAAGCTGTAGTCCAGCCTGTACTTTCCGTTGCCGTCGAAATTCATTTCTTCGGTCTTCATTTCCATAAGCACCTGAGAAGGCACTGCGCTGCCGCCGCTTGAGTGAGCCTTTCTCGCCCTGTATACTTCCCTTACGGTTTTGCCGTTTTCGTCGGGGATAAGCTCGCCCGTGTCGACGTTGGTAAGCGTATAGGTTACGATTTCTGCATTTCTCAAAAGACCTGCGTATAACGCCCTGATACCCGTAGTGGTGCAATAGTTATTATTGCTCGTTTCGTCGAAATACTCGTTGAAACGGGAAATTGCAACGTGCTCTTCTTCGGTATACGCCCATTCGGAAGTGTGTTCCTTATCGGGGTCCTGTACGTACAGGAAGGAGCCGAGCGGCGTTGCGTACTTTTCGTTCCAGTAATAGGAATAAGCCTGAGTTGCCCAGACGCTTGCCTTGGGGCGCTCTTCATAGCTTAAGGAAGTGTCCTTATCGAACTTTGCAATCTGGAAACAGTCGTAGTCGAGAAGGGGTGCGGCTTCCCAGTCGCCGTAAAAGCCCATAAAGGGAAGGGTGAGCGAGCATTGACCTACAGTTGCCGATTCAAGCTGTAAGAAGCCTTCCACGAACATACCGTTCTTGAACGTATCGTTAAGGTACTTCTTTTCCGCAGACGAGAGCTTTAAGGTGACTTCAATCTTTTGGGTAGAGTTTGCCGCCACGGTGATTTCACTACCTTCCGCAACAGCCTTACCGTCTACCTTCCACTCGCCCTTGCTGTCGAAAAGGTGCGCCTTTTCTGCAACGGACAAGCCGTCTTTAGACAGCGTTTCGGTCATAAATATCGATTTGGTCTTAAACTTTAACTCGGAAGTGCCGAAGTTGTTTACGTAGAATACGATATTGTATACGCCAGTCTTATTCTCGTCTTCGCCAAGCTCTGCCTTAGGTCTGCCGTCCGCACACATATATTCGGAATCGGTCTTATCGCCCGTAAGCTTGGTGTACAGATATGCGTTGGTTGAGAATACGTTGTCCATCGTGGCAAGACCTGCACCCTGCTTTCTGGGCGAATAGGGGAGCCTGTTCTGGTCGTAGACGGTGGTCGCCGTACTCATCATTATATTATTAGTAAGGTAAGCAAGCTTAACTGCGCTTTCGGTGTCGTTTGCGCCCTGCCATAAGCTTGCGTATTTTGAGTTAGTCTTTAAATATCCCCTGAGCAATGCCGTAAAGCCTGCAAGGTTGGGGCAAGCCATGGAAGTTCCGCTCATCTCTTCGTAACCGCCTGCTACGGTAGAGATAATCTCGCCGCCGTGGGAAGTTACGTCGGGCTTAAGCTGTAAGTCGGGGGTGACGCCCCAGCTTGAGTAGTCGTTCATAAAGGGTCCTGCCAGATAGTCCCTGCTTAAGGTTATCGTACCCGTACTCTTCTTGCTTGAGCCTGAACCCGTTAAGTATTCGCCTGCGTCAATGGAGACGGAAATTGCAGGTATACGGTCCTGCAGGTCTTCGAGCGACATTCTTATCATACCCGAAACGTTGTTGTAGACGATAACCGCGTCCGCACCCTTGCTCTTTGCCGTCTGAATTTTCTTTTTGAAGGTCAGTCCGTTGCCGCCACGCTTTACGACCGCGATAATCTTTTCGCCGTCCTTTTTATCCGCAAGCGCGTTCATAACCGTCTTGGTGTAGTCGGTCGTGTCGCCGTAACCGGGAACTACTACGTACTTAAAGGTCTTGGAGTTGACCGAGCCGACTTCGCCAACCTTACCCAACATATCGTCAAGGAAGTTGTACGCGTCGGAGTCTTCGTTTCTCGATTCTTCGTAATAGATAGCGTCGCCGACGCCGTCCTTTTCGTTAGCGAGCAGGTAGTTTGCGTACTGACCGTTGACGGACGCAACCGACATTGCGCCGTCGTAGGTCGAAGGCGAACCTACCGTACCCGAGTCGGGGTTGGTTGCAAGGTTAGTACCGAACTGACTGCCGTAGCCTGCAGAGAAGTCGTTACTTGCCGCAACCATAAGGCTTATACCCTTATTTCTTATACTTTCAAATACTCTGTTTAAATTCTTGCCTTCCGTATCCACGTCCGCTTCCTGAGATAAGCGAAGCGCTTCGGAAGAGAAACCTGCGGAAGTACCGAGCGACATATTGATAACGTCTACGCCTAAAGCTACGCAGTCGTCCAACGCCGCAATAATATCTTCACTCTTTGCGCCGCCTATATCGGGGCTGTCCAGATTATCAGTGAACACCTTACATATTACTAACTGTGCTTCGGGTGCAACGCCTAAGAACTGTTCGCCGGAGTCGTTGCCGTCCTTATCGGTATAATGCTCGCCGGGCTTGGTCTTGCCGGCAACTATACCTGCCACGTGAGAGCCGTGCTGGGAATACGATGCGTATACGTCCGCATCGTAATCCGAATAGTCGTATGCGAAAGGCACTTTCTGGTTGATATACACGTCCTGAGCGGTCGCGCCGGAGAGCTTTTCCGCCATAAGCTCGTTATTGTCGAAAACTTCCCTTACCGTGTCGACAGTAAAGCCGCCGTCGGGGTATTGATTAATCATATTTTCGGGGTCGAACGCAACGTGAGTGTAGTCTAAACCCGTATCCAAAACCGCTACGGTCATGCCCGTACCGTCGATACCCTTTTCGGTGTATTCGCTTGAGTCGTAAATGCCGTTTGCGTAAATTTTGGAATAATTAGTCTGACCGGAGCTTGACGATGCGTCAACTTCCGCAGGGCGTGCGTAAGTCGTACTCAACGAAATGGACGAAACGCCTTCTATCGACTTAATCGTCGTAATCGTGTTCATAGGTACGGTGATTGCAACGCCGCAAATTACGTTTGAATAGGCGTACTTGTATTCGTACTCTATTCCCTTAGCGGTAAGCTGTTTTAAGAAGGAATTTTTCTGCGCCGTAATCACGCCGATATCGCCGCCGTCGGCAACGGGGGTTGCGTCTAATTCAACGATAATCGTCTGGGCGGCGTTGCTTACGGTAGCCCCTTCGGTGGCGAACACCTTGTCGTTCAAATTCGAAAGCGCAACGCCGGATAAGTTTACTTTACCCGTTGCGTTTTCAAAGTTGAGTGACGCACCGTCAGAGCTTTCGGTAGAAGTGCTTGCCGAAGCCGCACCGGATGCGGCAAACTGCCCTGCGGCAAAGGTTACGCACATTGCGCCCGTCAACATTATGCACGCCGCTTTGCGGCAAAAAATCTTTTTTGACTTAATTTTCATCTTCTAATTCTTCCAACACAAAAGTTTTGTTAGTCTTGTTAATAGTCATTTTATAGTCTTTTTCGTCCATATCCGTCAAGTAGAATATTCTATCGTCTTCTTCTTCGGATTCGTAGTAATAATCCCTGACGTATTTATCGCCGTCAACGCGCCATAAGCCGCCCGTTGCGCCGCCTTCAAATACGTACTTCTTATCCGTACCCGAAAGCGTCCATTCGACGTAATCGCTTAAAGTAAGCTCGCTTGCGCCGCCGGCGGAAACTATCTTACCCATCTTCTTTACGCCCTGACCGTCGATTATTACGCAATAGGTCGTGGTGAGCGTTTTATAGGTATATTCGGTCTTATTGCGAGAGCTGTCCCAGATGTTGCCGACGCCGTCGAATTTTACGTAGCCGCCGTTAAAGCGCACTTCCTTCATATACGTATCGTCTGCGTTTACGGGTAAATAAGCCTTGCCGCCGTCCTTTGAATAGCCGCCTTCTATAACTTCGGTAAATACCATACCCGTCTTTGCGCCCGTATAGATATAGACTAAATCAAGCGAGTTTTGATAGTAGTTATAGTGCGTCTTTTTGCCCGTTGCCGAGATATAGGTTGCAATGCCGCTTCCGTATTCGCCCAAGCCGTGACCGTCGAACGTCCAGGAAGAGCCGTCTGCCGCAGCGTATTCGCCGCGCCATAAGTCGAGCCCGGTAGACGCGATGCACATTAAGTTTTCAACGTATCCGCCTTCCGACACTATAGACATTTGATTATCGCCGTTAAGGCTGTAGGTAACAATCGTAGATACGCCCCTGTCGTTGTCAACGTAGGTCAAAGTATTGCGTTCGGGGTTATAGGTAAACGTGTACGTTTCGCCGCCGATAGTAACTTCAGCCGTAAACGACGAAGTTACTTCGCTAATTACAATCTCTTTATTGTCTATGGGCGTAAGCCAAGTCTTTGCAAAGCCCGTCTTGAATACGAGCGTCTTTTCGCCCCAGATTAAACCGCTTTGAGAAACTTCGAGCGGCGTGCCGTCTATTACGGGCAAGCCGTCTACGCCCGTTTCGTAGGAAAGGGTGGTGCCGTCGGAAAGGGTAACTTTGCCGCCGACGTTGCCCCTGCCGTCGAACTTATAGCTAACTTCGCCGCAGTAGAGCGTTACGTTCTTCCAGCCGTCGCCCTTTGCCATAGCGCCAGCCGCCTGCTCGTCTACGCTCAGCGCAATCGTGCCGCTATTCTCGTCTAAGCTCATCTTATAGGTCTTTTCGCCTATAGTAATTTCACCCGTGGTCGCCGTCGTAAGCGAATAGGATACCGCGCTGACCTTGCCGCTCGTCAAAGTTACGATTGCCGTACCGCTCTGTGCGCCTGAAGGGTTGCCGTTGAAGTTGACGCTCTTTACGCCTTCCGCGTTGCATTCCCAAACGCCCCTGAACATATCGTAGAGCTTGAACTCCGCAGTTACGTAGTTAATCGTGCCGAGCGTGCTGTACGACTTGAACGAGAAGAACGCACCCGAAGCAACGCCCGTGTTTTTATCTATAGTCAGCTCGCCGTAGAGCGTATCGCCCACGTAGAGCACCATAACGCCTTCGTCGGTGACCGAATACTGACCGGATACTTCGTAGGTTACGCCTGCGTAGAAGGTCATTTCAGCGTCGCCGTAGCCGTTCAAGCCCACGCCGCCGAGCTTTAACTCAACCGTCTCGCCCGTGGTAGCCGCACGCCCGAACCAAGTACCCGTAAAGCCGTCCGCAAGATAGTACGCAGCGCCGTCGATATAGAGCGCTTCGTCCTTAACGAGAACTTCTATATCCTTACCGTTGAGTGAAATTACAACCTTATCGTCTTCGCCTGCTACAAATTCGTACGTACCCGTCGCATCGCCGCACTTAGCTACGCCGAAACCGTCGAATGAATAAGAAATCAAAGAGCCTGCGCTCGTCTTCCAGGTGCCTGCAAGGCTGTCCTTTAACGACGCCGCGCTACCTGCAAACGCAGTAACCTTTCCGTCTGAAACGGTTATAGGCAAGCCTATTGACGTTTCTATGCCGCTTTCGGTAACGGTGAACGTGAACGACCTTACGTTTGAACCTACCGCAAAAGTACCCGTGCCGTTGACGTTTAACGTAAGCGTGCCGTTGCCGTTTACGTACTCACCGTAAGCAAAGGAATCGGACGACTTGATTGCTGTATAGTTCAATTCCTTAAGCGTGGATTCGTACGAACCCGAGCTGTTGCGTTCCTGTATATATAATTTTCCGCTGAGCGTATAGCCGTTATCCGCCTTGACCATAGCCATCGTAACGTAAGAGCCGTTAATCTGGTCGGCAGTAAAGCTTAACGCCGCAAGACAGCTGTTGAAAAGCGTTATCCTTTCACCGTCGTAGGAATACGTACCCTTAAAGCTCAAACCGCCGTCGCGGAAGGTATAGCCGCCAAGCTCGTCGAGTACTAAGTGCGCCTTAGCGCCGTAGGTGGTTGCGCCTAAATAGTACTTACCTGCAACGAGCGAATAATCCGCAAAGCCGACGTATAAGGTCGTATCCGCCAAGGGAAGATAGCCGTTGGGTACTTTCTTTGTCAACTCTTTATCGAAGTAGTAACCCCAGGTTCTGCCTGCGGAAGTTGAGATATACTCGTCCATTTCGCCCGAATACCAGCTGTAGACGGGGACGGGTAAGCCCACCTTGTCGGAATAAGTGTCGACGACGTTTTCGCCGTTTTTAACGGTTATGGTAACCGTGCGCGCCGCCTGCGCGCCCTTATATACGGGGATTGCACCCGTCAAATCCCACTCGCCTGCTACCCAGCCGAGCTGAGATAAAAGCACGCTTAAGTCGTGTCCGTTTTCCTTTTTGGAGTTGTTGTGAAGAACGCACGCCGCCGCGTCTACCGCATCTTTAAGCGCTTCGTCTGCATAACCGCAGATATCTTCCTTGTTCGCCTGACCGCTGACCGAAGTAGCCTTAATAGCAGTATTTGCAGAATAGCAACCCGTTATTACGCTATCGTTTTCCGCATAGCCGACGATACCGCCTGCATACGCACTCTTAAGAGCCGCCGCAACGCCCGTGTTAGTTATCGTGTTGGCGATACTTACCGCCGTAGAAGAATAGCTGTTTGCAACGGAAGAGAATCTGCTGAGATAGCCCACTACGCCGCCGCCGTACATCGTGCCGCTGATACTGCCCGTCGTAACCGTGTTGGAGACGTAGGCGATTGCCTGCGTGTCTGCCGAAGACAGTAAGCCTACCGCACCGCCTGCGCATTGAAGTAAGCCCCTGCCGCCGATAGTCACGTCTGCCGAACAGCCGTTTAAGTAGGAATCGTAGGTTATTATCGAGCCTAAATCTTCGCTGTAAGCCGAGCTCAACACGGATACCAGACCGCCTGCGTAAGCCTTCTTTTTCTCGTCGTTATAGACGGTGATTTTACCGTTCTTTGCGTGGCAGTTATCGATATTTACGCCCACGCCGTAAGCCAAAAGCGAACCTGCCTGATAGGTCTGCGTTGCCGAAACGGCCTGTTCGGGGTGAACTATTACTTCGTAATCTTTAAGGGTTAAATTCTTTATAACCGCCGCACTCGTCTTGGTTGCGCTTGCGTAGCCGAACAAGCCGACGTAGGGCAGATACTCCTTTGCGAACGACTCCTGGTCAACCACTTCGTCGGTTATATAGAAATTGCTAATCGTATGTCCGTTGCCGTCGAAACTACCCAAAAAGATTGAGCTTGGAGTGGACATATCGCCGATAACGAAGAGCTTTTCGCCCTTCATATCGATATCGCTTTCAAGCTTATAGTGGCTGAACGAATAGCTTGCGTAGAAATCGCTGTTTACCCCCGCCGCCATCATAAACATATCGATGGGCTCTCTTATGATATAGGGGTCGTCCTCCGTACCCGTACCTTCCCCCCTTTCAAGGAAGGAATCTGCCTGAGTAAGCTCGCTGATGTTTACCGTTGAATCGCCGCTGACGTTGGAAATGGTGTAATAGCCGTCCTTGTCGGGCTCCAACTCTTCGGTGTCGTTGATTATTGAGTACTCGGGTACCATATAGGGGCTTACCCAGACCTTGAACTTAACGCTTTCGCCCTTAAGCGTGGTAAGCTCTTTAATCTCGTTGCCGTTTTCGTCCAAGAACTTAAACCAGTCGCCCGAGCTGAAGGTGACCTTTTTCTTTTCCTGCAAGCCCGTTGCGGACACCGTGCTGTCCTTGTCGATTATAAACGAATAAACGCCGTTTGCGTCGGCGGAAATTTCTTCGCCGTTGACCAAGATTACGGGAGTGCCTACGGCGTTATCCGAAACGGCGAGCGTAAAGCGGACTTCTACGCCCGACCTTACTACGTTGCCGCTTTCAAACTGTTCGCCGCTTTCGGGGGCAAGCTCGCCCTGAAAGACGTAATCGAGCCCCTTACCTTCAAAAGTTAGCTTAAAGTAATCGGGTTCTCCGTTGCAGCCTGCCGCCGCGCCGAGACAGCCTGCGCTTGCCGCAATTAATGCCCCGATTGCGAATTTTTTAAACTTGTTCATATGCGTTTCTCCGTTTGCATTTATCCGTTCGGCTTACCGTTTTCCCGTTCTCTTTTTACGGTAAAAGAGCGTTTTTACATAGTAAGCGATTATAAGCCTATTCTATTACCCTACTATGTTACCATAAAGGGCGCAACTTTGCAAAAAATTTTGCGCATATATGAATAATTTTTT
>CAMAHZ010000034.1 GCA_945834965.1 uncultured Clostridia bacterium
GGTAGTTTTTACTCACCCCTATCAACTTTTTTATTATAATATAAGTTTAATATTTTTTCAAGTAGTTATTTAATTTTTTCACCCTAAATTATAAAAAATAATGAATATATTCATTTTTTCGTGCAACAAAACAAAAATAACGGAGTTTATACCCCGTTATTCTACGTTGCTTTTACTATTTTACAATTAAGGTAGGTTGATATACTCCGTTAAACAGTTAAGGCGAGCATCAAGCTTATGTACCATATACTCCCTTAAAAGCTTTAGAGCGCGTTTTTTACCTTCTTCTTCGGCAGAGCCCACTCTCTTCCCTTCTGCAATTAAAAGCGCCTTGAAAGTTTCAGCCCCCACGCCTGCAAAAGTCGAGCAGTCCCAGCAGGAAAAAGAGCCGCTACGCAAATCGAAGCGAAGCTTTTCAGCCGTGTCAATACGGTTGCCGCATGCGGGGCAGAACGCACTTACGCTTATGCCGTAGCCGCACGCCTTTAACGCACCCAACAGAAAGGAAATTAACGCCATTTTCTGGTCGGAAACGCACATATCCCTTAACGCCTTTACGCAAAGAGAAAAAATCTCTCCGCCGCCGTCCCCTTCTGCGGTCAAGTTTATTGCCGCCTCGCACACGGCGCAAGCGGCGTAATACTTATCGACGTCGGTGCGAAGCTCGTAAAAGCTTTCGCACTCGCTCGCCTGAGTTACGGTGTATCTTCCGCCGCGTTCGGCTAAGATATATTCGGCAAAACAAAAGGGCTGTGCGGCAAACTTTAGTTTTGCGTTTGCCTTTTTCACACCCTTTATGCCTGCCGTTATCCTGCCCCTTTCGGCGGATAAAAGCGTTAAAATTTTGTCGTTTTCCTGATAATCTACCGCCCGCAACATAAGTGCGTTGACTTTGATTTCTGCCAAAATTTACTTCCCTTTGAGTTCTTTATATAACATATAATAGCTGACCGAACCCGTCTTTTCAAACATCTTCCAGGCGAGCTCCGCCGCGTCGTTATCCCTGTTTTTCATCTGCCACCCCCTATTTCTTAGGTTGGGCAAATACAGGCGTTTTATGAATTAATTTTTCGCCGTCAATTCTTCTTGCCGTAGCCGAAGGTCTGCATTAAAGAAGGTCTGTCACGCCAGTCTTCTTTAACCTTGACGTAGGTCGTTAAAAAGACTTTTGCGCCCAAAAACTTTTCCATATCCTGCCTTGCAAACGAGCTTACTTCTTTAATTGCCGCCCCCTGCTTGCCGATTAAAATCGCCTTGTGGTTGGCTTTTTCGCAGACGATATCAAGGTTTATATCGTACACGCCGTTTTCGTTTTTGGTAAATTCGTTTACGACTATCGCTATGCCGTGGGGAATTTCCTTATCGAATTTAAGGAGAATTTTCTCTCTCATAATCTCGGAAATCATAAACCTTTCGCTCTTGTCGGATACGATATCGTCTTGAATAACCCTATCCCCTTCGGGAAGAAGCTTTACTATGCCGTCGACAAGGTTTTTCAAGTTTATACCTTTTCGTGCAGAGACGGGGTAAACGTCGCAGTCTATCCCTGCGTCGTACAGCTTTTTAACGTTTTCGGGGATATTCTCTTTGGGCATTATATCTATCTTGGTATGAGCGATTAACATAGGGATATTGCCCGACGAATAGCGTTTTATTATCTCTATATCGCTATCGGAAATTCCTTCGTGACCGTCGAGAACGAACACGATTGCGTCCACGCCCTTTGAAGTCGTTTCCGTAGTCTTTTCCATAACCTGAGACAGGGCGTTTTTCGCCTTATAAATGCCGGGGGTATCGATGAATACGATTTGATAATCGTCGCCGTTGATAACGCCCATAATTGCGTCGCGCGTGGTCTGCGGCTTGGGTGAAACGATTGCCACCTTTTCGCCGACAAGCACGTTTACGAGCGTCGATTTACCTGCGTTTGCCTTTCCTATTAATGCTACGTATCCGCTTTTCATATCTAATTTAAACCCTTTCTAATCCGAGCTTTGACATAACGCTCTCTTCTTTTGCTCTCATCTCTTGCTTATCTTCTTCGGTCATGTGGTCGTAACCTAAAAGGTGGCACACGCCGTGAGTTGCAAGGTAGTAAAATTCTCTCTCTTTACTGTGACCGTACTCTTCCGCCTGCTCCTTTGCGACTTCTTCACAGATTGCAATCGAGCCTAAAAACAGCGTACCTTCGCCGTCGGTATCCAAAGGATAGTCGGCAAGTAAAAGCCTTTTGCCGCGGATATTATCAAGCGTGGGGAAGGACAGAACGTCCGTAACCCTGTCGATACTGCGGAAACGGGAATTTAAGTCCCTGATAGTTTGTTTATCGACTATTACGACTTCGATAGATAGCTCGCAGTCGGCTGAATACTCGCCTTCAAACGCCCTTTCTAAAGCTGAAAAATCTTTATCTTCACAGACGACGTGTAACATATTTTTTAACCTTTTTTACCTATTTTGAGTTTGGGGTAGGATATACGGTTGTGGTATACGCCCGAGAGCGACTGCGCTATAGTACGGCTGATAACCGTTAAATCACGCAGGGTTATGTTGCAGTTTACAAACTGGTCTAAGTTCATTCTCTCTTCGATTAAACTGCCTGCAAGCTTTTCGATATTCGCCGCACTTCTGTCTGCAATAGAACGGGTTGCCGCTTCCACCGCGTCGGCAATCATAATTATCGCCGCAATACGCGTTTCAGGCACGGGGCCGGGATAGGAGAAGTTTGCTAAGGGCACTTCGCCGTCGCTCATTTTAAGCGCCTTTGCGTAGAAATACTTGATAGGCAACGTGCCGTGGTGCTGTACCGCTACGTCCGCAAGGAATTCGGGCAAATGGTTGCTTTTAATAATCTTTTCGCCGTCTTTTGCGTGGGAACGGATAATCTCTGCCGAAAGCTCGGGCGGAAGTTCGTTGTGGATATTCTTATCCGACTGGTTTTCGGTGAACATTTCGGGGTTTTTGAGCTTGCCCATATCGTGATATAAGGCAGCCGCCCTTGCGAGTTCGCCGTCTTCGCCGATAGCGATTGCACACGCTTCGGTCAGCTGAGCGACTACGACCGAATGGTTATACGTCCCCGGTGCTTCGTTTTTAAGCTTTTTCATAAGACGGGCGTTGGGTGCGGTTATTTCACGCAGGCGGAAGGTAGTAAGTTCGGAGAAAATAAGCTCGAACACGGGCAATAAAATCATATAGAGCAGCGTAGAAAGCACTGCGCCGATTGCGCCGTACGCAAGCAAAATCCACTCCGACGTCCTGCCGCCGAAGAGTATTTCCATAACTACGATAATAATTTCGATAGGAATTATGAACACGAAGAAGAGCATAACGCTCTGCAATCTCGTCTTAATCATATGCGCGAAGAATATTACCATAGTACCTGCGCAGAACGACATAAGCATACACGAGCAGTACTGTAAAATCTCTACCGACTCTACCGCCACGGGGTTAATGTTTATGTCCATTATGAATATAATGAGCGCGTTTATGACGTTTAAAAATATAGCCAGCTTTCTGCCCATCAGCGTTGCGCACATAATGGCGAAAAAGCCGAAGGGACGGGCGTTGGGGTCGTTAAGCAAATAGGTCGTTACGAAACTGAATACGAAAGACAGGTCTAAAAGGACGAAAATTTCTATCTGCTTTGAGACTTTTGCCAAAACTTCTCGGCTTTCAAAATACAAAAACCAAAAGGTTATAACGAACAAAAACAGCACGCCCGACAATACGAATACCGCTTTACCGACGTTTACCGAAAAGAACGAGAGCGTGTTTCCCTTTTGTTTTACCGCAAGCATTGCAAACGCAATAGCAAGCATTATCGCAAAGTTTAATACGAAGTTTAACCCTGCGATAAGATATTGTTTTTTAGTCAGCTTTGTTTCCACTTTCATTTCTCCCGACGCCTTGGTTTGCATATGCGCGAACAATACGCATAACCAGCGTGTTACGCACGACGTCTTTATCCGTAAGATTAATAAGTGAGATTCCTTCTACGTTTTGTAAAAGATGCGCGGCGTGAATTAAACCGCTTTGCTTTCCTTCGGGCAAGTCAATCTGCGTTGCGTCGCCCGTAATTACCATTTTAGACCCGTCGCCTAAACGGGTGAGAAACATCTTCATCTGTTCTCTCGTGGTGTTCTGCGCTTCGTCTAAGATTATAAACGAATTAGACAGCGTTCTGCCGCGCATATACGCAAGGGGCGCAATCTCTATTACCCCCCTTTCCATCAGCTTTGAGTACGCTTCTATGCCTAACATTTCCTGCAAGGCGTCGTACAAAGGGCGAAGATAAGGGTCTACCTTGGTCTGCAAATCGCCGGGCAAAAAGCCGAGCTTTTCGCCCGCTTCGACTGCAGGGCGCGTTAAAATTATCCTTTCCACCTGCTTTTGCTTGAACGCCTGAACGGCAAGGCAGACGGCAAGGTAGGTTTTACCCGTACCTGCAGGACCTATGCCGAACACTATTTGATTTTTTCTTATCGCGTCTACGTACGCCTTTTGACCGACAGTTTTACACTTTATAGGCTTACCCTTAAAGGTTACCCCCACCGTGCCTGAAGAGAGCTTGCAGATATCCGACGCCCTGCCGTCCTTTGCAAGCTCTATGCAATAGACAGCCATTCCGTTATCCACCTTTTCGCCGTTTTCTGCGAGCACGATAAGGTTTTCAAACACGTCTAACGCCGTATGAACGTTTTCTTCGTTGCCTTCGACTACGATATTAACGCCTTCCACACGGCACAAAACTTGCAATTCCCTTGAAACGGCATTTAAATTTTCGTCGAACGAGCCGAGTACTTTTGCAAGGCAATCGACGTTGCCTGCACTAATCTTTCTTTCCATATTATATATTATAGCCTATCTAAGTAATATTCCACGCCTGTGTGTGAAGATAGGTAAAATCAACGCTGTAATAGTAGCCGCCGTCGCACGGCGTGATTTTAAGCGACTTTGCCGTGACGCTATCCGAATATAGCGAAGGCGCCGACAGAGCAAGCCTTTCATTTTCTTCGCTTTGACTTTCGTAAAACAGCGAAATAGAGCCTGAAACTTCGATTTCCGCATAGCCTGCGGCAAGGCACTTGACCCTTTCGCCGTCTGCGGTCAGCTCGTAATTATTAATTATAACGTCGCCTACTGAAACTTTATCACCCAAAGCCTTTTCGGGAGTGCCGCAAAGGGCGGTAAGCTTGGTTATCGTGCCCGCCCTTTCCGCCTTTAAAGGCGAATAATTGACCTTATTTTCTTCCCGTGGGTGCGCGTGCACGTCGATTATTAGCGACCAACCCTTTCTCGTTACCGAGCAAAACTCAACGTTTTCAAGCGCGGTCACTCTCGAAGATAAAAGGGGCTTATCCAACTTTGAACAAAAAGTAAACTCTTTTACGCCGCACTCCGTTGCAATAGAGAGAACCTGTTCGGCAAGATACGGTGCGTTGCCCGTAACCGAAACCTTGAGTACGAGCGATTGCGAAATTATGCACGTTGCGAGAAAGACCACGCCGCCCACTATTAAGCCGAACCGCCTTTTAAACAAATCGGCTAAACGCATTTTTGCGCTTTTACGCCTTATAACAGTATTATAGCACGGGTGTTTGAAAATTGCAAAAACTTTTTGTATATATTCCCTATTTGTGCTAAAGCGCACCTTTGCGCCGTCTGTTTTGACAGCGCCGACGGGTATCTGCGCCTTGGCAAGTTTTTTAAGCGCAACTTCTACGCGGGCGGTTACTTGGAATTCAACCTTGTTATTCAATAGTAACCCCCGTAATAATGCCCTTGACGGCTAAGTCCTGCATAAAATACTTGTCTATTACAAGGTTTTCGCCCGAAATTACCACCCTGCGTTTATAGGCGGACACCACTATTTTTTGCGGCGTATACTCTTCCACTCGCTTGACCGCCGAAAAATATCCGCCGAATTGCGGCACTATTGTGACCGCGCCTGCCATATCCGCCCCTGCTTCCTTTATGAGTTGCTGCAAAATTTTCATATTTTAGTGTATGCTTTTTGCGTGGATAATATTAAATTATATGGAAAAGGCATATTAAAACCGCACGGCTTAATTGCCGTGCGGTCTGCAATATTGTAGATATTGATTAATACTTAAACGTTACGCTTGAATTACCGTTGACCGAAGCGTTAGTCCAAACCCCGTCAGTAAGATTGTTGTCTTTCCAAGTATAATTACCAAACGTGAACTTGTTTAACGTCATAGTGGTCATCGTTACGCCGTCAACAGTAATAACGATTGACTTTTTAGTTTCGTTACGAGTTGCAACTATACACTGACCTTCCCATACGGTAAATGAATTGCTGTAATTAAGTGCATAGTCGTTATTCTTACCACCGTAGGTATCGTTATATCTCGTACCTGCACCACTCATACCATAGGTAAACGTAAACTGCGTTCTCGTGTATACGACTAAGTTGTCAAGCGAAAGACTTGTAACTTCGTTCCAGCTATTATCGTACCACTTGCCGTCTATGCCGCTGCCGGTAGGCGCGTAGAGCGTTGAGCCTGCCGTGTTGGTTACCACGCTGAACGCAGTACCTACCTTGCTTGCGCCCCAGATTACGTACAGCGTATTACCTGCGCTTGCAATATCTTCGCCGACGCCAAAGGTGAGCGTTTCGCCGTTCAAATATGCAAATCCAAGGAACGTATAACCCGTAGCCGTAGGAGTTTCAAGGCTAACGCTGTCGTTCTTTACGGAGACGGTTACTTTGGTTGCAGTATTCGCCTTTACTGTCTTGCCGTGGAAGGTGAACTCAACTCCGCTGTATACGGTTATAATCGACGCCGCCTCGTATTTAACCGTGTAGGTTACGGTCGTGTATCCGTTTACGACGTTGTATTCGGGTTCATACACACACTTGTAGGTTATGCCGTTTTTGGTCATATCGAACTGCGCAAAATCAACGGCGAGATTAGATTCAATCTCCGCACTTCCGGTAAACGTGCTTGCGCTTACCAAAGGATAGTACCTTGAAAGAATATCTTCTACTGCATTTACGGTAAGCGAACTACCCGTTACGCCGTTTAATTCGACTACTGCGTTTGCAGTTACGTAATCCCAACCGCTTGAATAGAGTGCGCCGCCGCCGTTTTTATCGTAGTCGACTACAGCGGTATTTCTGGGGTCGCAGCCGATATAGTAGCGCTTGAATATTGCGCCCGAGCCGCTGCGGCGGAATCTCGTCCAGAGCAGGTTGGTTGAAGAACCTTCGTATACTACGCTGTTGTAGTAAACGCTGATATTAGTCGAAGTGCCGTCCGTCGTTGCCGAGCAGCCGTAGAAAGGAGTCGTGTTGCCGCCTTCGCCTTCGCTAAACGAACCGAGCATAGTTACTTGGGGCGCAAGGAATACAGCACTCTCCATACCCACGTTGTCAAGGAACGCCCTTTCGCCGATTGTTACGATATTTTCGGGAACGATTACGCTTCTCAATGCGTGACCGTCGGTATTTGCAAACGCTTCAGCCGCAATTTCGGTTACGGGGTAGCCGCCGATTTCGTTTTTAAGCACTAACGTCTTGCCGTTGGCACCACAATATAAAGTATGGTCGAAGCTTGCCGACTTACCTGCCACTACGTAGTAACCCGAATTCGTAGCGTTGTCGTAGTGGAATTCGTAATTTACGCCGTCCACTTCTACCAAGCTCTGTACGAATACGCCGCTGAGCTTAATAGCCGATGCGCCGTTTATAAGCTCTTCGGTGATATAGTCGTTTTCACCGACAACCGTGCCGTCTTCGTAGGTTACTGCACCTATGGTCTCAAGCCCTTTTATGGTAGTAGGTACTCTATCGCCGACGAACGAAGTTACGACGTACTGCTCGCTACCGCTCGTCATAATTACGTTTACAGCCTTAGCCCTTAACGCATAGACGGTTAAATCGCCATTCATTACGACTGAAGTTGCGCCGAGCACGCCTTCTTCTAAGGTGTAGAGCAATCTGAACTCTTTAGTTTCGTCCGTATAAGCAGGAGAATTATTGTCGTAGGTGTAGATTGTCGAACCCTGACGAACCTGTCTCGTTTCAGTCGTGCCGTCGAGATTTACGATTGTAAGCGTATGCTGATACAGGATATTAGAGTAGTTGTACGAATAGTCGTAGAGACCCGTGTTGCTATTGTAGGTTAAATTCAAGCAACCAAACGTTTCGTCGTAACCGCTCGCTTCGTTCTTTACGAAGTGGTCGTAGTCGACTACTATACCCTGTGCGTCGATAATTTCGTTTGCCTTAGCGAACATAGAAGGTGCGGTGACGCCCCTTGCTAACGCCGTACCGAACACGTATTCTTGAGTTGCGCCTTCGTCGTATTCAAGCGTTGCGGCAAAGGTTACGTAGCTTTGTATTGCACCGCTCGCCTTGACTGCGCTTATGCCGTTATCGTTCCTTATGATTGCCGCATACAGCTTGGTAAGCACGTCGCCCGTTACCTTTCTTGCGTTGAGCGAGAAACCGTAGTAGTTATCGTATACGCCGAACTCGTTTTCAAGTGCGGACATATCGCCGAATGACGCGTACTCGGTGCCGTTTACCATAACCTTTAATGCTTCTACGTAGTCGTACATAGATATAAGCTGCGTTTCACCCTTCTTGGTCTGGTCGTACAGATAGATATCTTCAGGAGTGGTCAAGCCGGAGCTTACGTTCAAATTGCCTGCCGCAGAGTTGATAATGCTTATTACCGTATCCCAACCGCTTACGTTTAACCACCACTTAAGTACGCTGTCGTTCGCACTCTTTACGAGCATATGGTCCATAAAGTAGTCCATAGTCATTATGCGGTACTCGGGGGTAGAAGTATTCAAGCCCCTTGCAAGCGTTAAGTAGCCGCCGTGGAAGGAAATACCTACCGTGCTTTCGGGTATGGTCACGAGCCCTAAAGCCGACATCTTCTTTACGTGGAGAACGCCTGAGAAGTAGAAGTCGTTATCCGCCAAAGATATCGTGAGCGTGGACACGTCGATATTGATATCGAACATATTTACGATGTTTGCCGTAATCGAACCGCTTAAGGTAAACTTTTCGTACATATTGCCGTTATCGTCGGTCGCAAACTTGACGATATCTTCAAGCATTATAGGCAGGAATTCTATGTTGAGATAATCTTCTCTCTTAAATTCGCTATAGCCGCGCTTTTCAGTCTTTGCGGAAGAGAGCGAAATCCATTCCAAATCTTCCTTATCGCCGTTTGCATTCGTTACGGTTGCCACGCCGCTCGTCGTCATAGAGTGGTCGTTGTGGTTAATCTTAACCGCAAGATTGCCGAGCGTGCCTACGTTTAAGCCGAGCTGACCTAAAAGGCTGTCAAGGTTGATATCGGCGTACTGCACGCCTTCGATTTCGTATGCGTTTACCGATTCGGAGAAGTTGAGATTTAAAAGTCTATCCAAAATCTCGGCAACCTTATCTAAGGTGCTTTCCGAAACAGGCTGACTTTCTTCGGTTGCAGGCTGTTGCTGCTCAGTATTTTCGGTCGAGCCGCCTGCAGGAAGAAGCTTTTTAACCACGTCTAAGACGTTGGTGTCGTTAAGCGTATTGAAGAGTACCTTGAACGTTTCGTACAAGCTATCCTGCGTTGCTTTCATCTTTAAGTCGGGAAGAAGGATATCCGCAACCCTGTTAAGATTGATATAGAATTGAGCCTTGCCCAAATCGTCGTATTCGGTGATTACGTGCAAGTTGATTGCTACGCCCGCAACGTCGAGAACTAAAAGGCCTTCGGCAAGCTTGCCGTTGTTAATAGAAACTTCGTCGGTGACGTAGATTTCTGCCTTAACGTATACGTCCTTAAGCTCGGCAACTTCGGTGTTTGCGCCGTTAAGCTCGAACTTGACTTCGTAGGTATTACTGCCGAGAATGTTCTCTACGGAAATGCCGTGGATAGACTCGAACAGGAAGTTATATGCAAGGCGGATAAACTCGGTTTCGCCGTCCTTTGACGACGCCATATTGCAATCGGCAAAGCTTATTTCAAGGGGCTCTGCATTTGCCGC
>CAMAHZ010000035.1 GCA_945834965.1 uncultured Clostridia bacterium
CGCTTCGTAGTCCCAACGCGAGAGCATTTCGTCGGTGATTACAAACTCGCACTCGTCGGGGTAAACCTTTTGCTGTAACGCGGCGTTAAGCTCTTCTGCATTCCAAAGTTCGGGCATTGCGTCGGTATTGACGGTTTCCGCCACGATTTTTTCAACGTAGTCGGGGATATATTTTAAAATCTGGTCGTGAACGTCGCCGCCGCGGATAACCTTTAACCTTTCAGCATAGATGAGCTTACGCTGTTCGTTCATAACTTCGTCGTACTGCAAGGTGTTCTTACGCATACCGAAGTTTCTGCCTTCGATTGCCTTTTGTGCGTTTTCGATTGAACGGGATAACATTTTGGACTGCAAGCTGTCGTCTTCGTCCATAAGCGTCATATAGATGCCCTTTAACCTTTCGCCGCCGAACCTTTTTGCAAGGTCGTCTTCAAGCGAGATGAAGAACACGGACGCACCCACGTCGCCCTGACGGCCTGCACGACCGCGGAGCTGATTGTCGATACGGCGTGAATCGTGGCGCTCGGTACCCAAAATGCACAAGCCGCCTGCTTGAATAACCTTTTCCTTTTCGGCGTCGGTTTCAGCTTTGAACTTTTTATAAAGCTCTGCATAGCGAGCCCTTGCTTTCTTTTCGTCTTCGGTAAATTCCCTGTCCGCATAGGAGAGTGCGACTTCTATCATATCGTGGTCGAACCCTTCTTCTCTCATACGCTTTTTAGAGAGATATTCGGGGTTACCGCCGAGCAGAATATCCGTACCACGACCTGCCATGTTGGTTGCAATGGTAACTGCGCCGAACCTGCCTGCTTGGGCTACGATTTCAGCTTCACGCTCGTGATTCTTTGCGTTAAGTATATTGTGCTTAATTCCGTTGCGCAGTAACAGCCTTGAAATTTCTTCCGACTTATCTACGGTTACCGTACCGATTAACACGGGCTGACCCTTTTCGTGACGAGCGACGACTTCTTCAACGATTGCCTTTTTCTTGCTTTCAACCGTTGCGAAGATTACGTCGGGTGCGTCTATACGCTGAATAGGTCTGTTGGTGGGAATTACTACTACGTCAAGGTTGTAGATGGTTCTGAATTCCGCTTCTTCCGTCTTTGCCGTACCCGTCATACCCGAGAGCTTGTTATAGAGCCTGAAGTAGTTCTGGAAGGTTACGGTTGCCTGTGTTTTATTCTCTTCACGGATTTTTACGTGTTCTTTTGCTTCGATTGCCTGATGGAGTCCGTCCGAATAACGCCTGCCCACCATAAGACGGCCTGTGAATTCGTCTACTATCATAATCTCGCCGTCTTGGGTTACGATATAGTTTTCGTCCTTAGCAAACAGCTCGTGCGCTTTTAACGCCTGCTGAATGTGGTGGTTGAGCTCGGCGTTTTCTATATCGCCTAAGTTCTTAATGCCGAAGAATTTTTCCGCCTTAGCCGCACCCTTTTCGGTGATGGTTACAGACTTATCCCTGCGGTCGATAATATAGTCCCAAGATTCCATATCCTTGCGGATAGCTTCTATCTTGCGGTTAATCTCTTCTTCTTCGGCGGTGAGCTCCTGATTCTTCTTCTTTTTGACGGGAGCTTTGTTTTCCGCTTCCTTTTTATCGTCGTCAAAGCCGCCGTGAAGGTTGCGGACGAACCTATCCACCTGCTCGTACAGCTTTGAGCTTTCGCCGCCCCTGCCTGAAATAATCAAGGGGGTACGGGCTTCGTCGATTAAAATGGAGTCGACTTCGTCGATAATACAGAAGTTAAGCTCTCTTTGTACCATTGCCGAGAGCGAGTTTTTAAGGTTGTCGCGAAGGTAGTCGAAGCCGAGCTCGTTATTCGTTGCGTAGATTATATCGCACTTATATGCCTTTTTCTTCTCTTCGTCGTCCATACCGGGCACGACCACGCCGACGGTTAAGCCCATAAACTTATGGACCTTACCCATCCACTCTGCGTCACGCTTGGCAAGATAGTCGTTGACGGTTACGATATGAACGCCCTTACCCGTAAGCGCGTTTAAGTATGCGGGAAGGGTTGAAACGAGAGTTTTACCTTCACCCGTTCTCATCTCTGCAATTCTGCCTTGGTGTAAGCAGATACCGCCGATAATCTGCACGTGGAAGTGCTTCATCTTTAATACACGCCAGCTTGCTTCCCTTAACGCGGCGAACGCGTCGAACATAATATCGTCTAACGTCTCACCATCGGCAAGTCTCTGCTTTAAAATACCCGTCTGGCTTTTAAGCTCCTCGTCGCTCATTTTGGCGTATTTAGGTTCTAACTCTTCTACTTTATTTGCGAGTTTATCGAGCTTTTTAACCGCTTTACGGCTGTCGGCTGAAGATAAAAAATTTAAAAGTCCCATTAGTCTCTCCGAAATATTATTTCTTGACAGTTAAATATATCAACTCATTATACTAGTCTATTCTACATTATACTATATTTAACCGACTATGTAAAAGCTTTTTTGAAATTTTTTACAAGATTTTGGAATAAAAAACGTGTTTTTTAAAATAAATCAGGGCGAGTGGTAAACTCGCCCTTTATACTTCGTATAAATTTTTTACGCGTTTATATCCATAAACGAGAATTTGTCTACGTCGAAAAGCCCCGTATCTAAAAGCTTGACGTGGGGGATAACCGCAAGCGATAAAAACGCAAGCGACATAAACGCTTCCTGCTCTCTGTCCACGCCCATAGCGTACGCACGCTCTATAAGCGCCTTACTGTCGCTTTGCAAGCTTTCCGCGTCCCTTGACGACATAAGTCCGCCTATATCGAGCGAGAGCGAATAAATCTCGCCCGACTTTTTATCGACGATTACCATACCGCCGCCTATTCTTGCAAGCTCGTTTGCAGCCTTTGCCATACTCTCGTTATCGTCGCCGAGCAGAATTATATTGTGCGAATCGTGTGCAATGGTTATGCCCATAGCGCCGCCCTTAAAGCCGTAGCCCTTTAACAGCCCCTTGCCGATATTGCCCGTGTACTTATGCCTTTCCACAACTGCCATTTTAAGCACGTCGGTGCCTTCGATATCCACGTCGCCGTCCTTGCTTTTAATCTCTAAAACTTCGCAGCCCGTTACCACGTTTCCGGGAAGTATGGTCATGACGTTTGCCTTTTCACCCTTTAAGGTGAGAATAAAATCGTCTGCCTTGAGCTTATTGACGTGAACGGTATTTAATACGTCTTTGGGTAAATATCTCTTAGACGTGTCGAAGAGAGCTTTTCCGTCCTTTGCGACCAACTTTCCGTCCTTAATTACGTATTTTGCGTTGAAATTTTCAAGCCCGTCGACGACGACGAGGTCGGCAAAATAGTAGGGTGCGATTGCGCCTTTAAACTTTAAGCCGTAACATTCCGCCGCGTTTAAGGTGGCAATCGTTACCGCCCAGACGGGGTCTAAGCCGCCTGCAACGACCTTTCTTAACGCGTCGTCGATATGCCCCTTTTCCTTTAAGTCGGCGGCGTGCCTGTCGTCCGTACACATTAAAAATCTGCGCATATTGCCAGCCGTTACCGCCTTGGAATTAGACACGATATTGCGGGTTGAAGAGCCGTGGCGAAGGTGAACGTACACGCCCTTTGAAATCTTCTCTTCAATCTCTTCCACGCTTACGCATTCGTGGTCGGTGGAGATGCCGCCGCAAAGATATGCGTTCAACGCGTGACCGCTGACCGAAGGCGCGTGACCGTCGATAACCTTGCCGCAATCGTGCGCGGACTGCAACTTTTCAAGCACGTCGGGGTCGGCGTAAATTACGCCGGGGAAGTTCATAAACTCGCCTAACCCGTAGATAAACTCGTCTGAAATATGCTCTCTTATATCCTTACCTGCAAGGGTTGCGCCGCTCGTCTCGAACGGGGTTGCAGGCACGCAGGAAGGCAGTTGAACTTTTACGTCCAACGGCACGTTCTTAGACGCCTTTGCGATATATTCGGCGCCTGCCATACCGCACACGTTGGTTATTTCGTGGGGGTCTGCAATAATCGTGGTCGTGCCGCGCGGTACGATTAACGACGCAAACTCTTCGGGCGAAAGCTGACTGCTTTCTATATGCACGTGCGCGTCGATATAGCCGGGCAGAACCTTTAAACCCGAAACGTCTATTTCTTCCTTGCCGCTATAGCTGCCTACGCCGACGATTTTATCGCCAACGATACCTATATCGCCCTTTTTTAAAGTGCCGCAAAATACGTCTACGTACTCTGCATTTTTAAGCACGATATCACATTCAGTGCGGCATATTGCCGCGTCAATTAATTCTTTTAGCATTTTTAGCCCCCTGTAAAATTATTTTAAATTAACGCTTTTTTGCGTTAAAACTTTAACTGCATACCGCCTTCGTAGTCGCTTCTGTACTTTAAGGCGACCGCGCCCGTAACTTGAGACGAGTTTGCAAGCGCCTTGCCCCTTGAAGGTCTGGGTTCTATGGATATGTTTTCGGTGTCGAGCTCTTCAACCGAATTATCCGAACGAAGTACTGCGATTTTATAAGGTACGGTGACGTAGTCGGCAAACAGCACTTTTGACTTGCCGTCGACAATCATCATACCCTTTCTGCCCCTTGCTATCGGGTTAAAGAGCGACGCTATGACCTTTTTGATACAGCCTTGGTCGGACAAAATAATTATCTCGCCTTCGCCGTAGAACTGAGTTGCAAATATAACTTCGTCGCCGTCGTTTAAAAGCATACCCCTTACGCCTGCCGTCACCCTGCCCTGTACGGGGACGTCGTCCTTATCGGCGTTAAGGCAAATGCCTTCCCTTGAGATAAAGCACATGGTACTCTGCATATCGGGGTCGAACTGCTCGACGTTCAAAAGCTCGTCGCCCGTCTTTAATTTGATTGCCGGGAATACAGGGCGAGCAACCGAATATTCCGCCCATTCCGTGCGCTTTATAGTACCCTGCTTGGTAAAGAACAGCAGCTCGCCTTCGGGCATTTTCTCGCCGACGGGGAAGATTTTAACGGGTTTTTCACCGCGCAGAGCGGCGTCGTAGAACTCCTTAAGCTTGACCCCCACGCCGCCCATACCGGACGCTTCGAACTGATTTAAGTCCACCCTTACGCAGTTGCCGTAGTTGGTGAAGATGAGCGCCGCACCGTCCGAACGGGTAACGACCGTGTGCTTATACATACCGTCGCCCCTATATACGGTGGGCAACGCCTTTTTATACTTTTGCTCGAATTCGATTTTTTCGATAAATTTAATATTGTCGTTAGCGGTGATTGCAAGCACCCAGTCGGTTGCCGCGCGCTTGATATCCTGCCTGAACACGTTGATTTTATCAACCGACGATACGATTTGAGACTTACGGGGGCAGGGATACTTATCGCGTATTTCACGCATCTCCTGCTTGACGATTTCCATCTGCCTTTCCCTGCTTTCAAGTATCGCCTTTAAGCGCTTGATAAGCTTTTGCAAATCAGCAAGCTCCTGTTCGAGCTTTTTAATTTCAAGCTTGGCAAGGCGGGCAAGGCGTAAATCCAAAATCGCCTGCGCCTGCACCTGCGTCAAGCCGAAACGCTCCATTAAGCTGACCCTTGCGGCGGCGGTAGATTCGGAAGATTTGATAATCTTTATAACTTCGTCTATGTTGTGGACGCCGATAATTAAGCCTTCTAAGATATGGCAACGGGCTTCGGCTTCCTTTAAGTCGAACTTAGTGCGCCTGATAACGACCTGACGCTGATAGTTGACGTAGTGTTTTAAAATTTCCAAAAGCCCGAGCTGTTTGGGCTTGCCGCCTGCAATGGCGACCATATTTATACCGAAAGTACACTCTAAATCGGTGTACTTGAAAAGGTATGCAAGTATTGCGTCTACGTCCGCGTCCTTCTTGCAGTAAATAACTGCTCTCATACCCGTACGGTCGGACTCGTCCACGACGTCGGCAATTCCCGAGAGAATTTCCTTCTTCTCTTCCTTTAAAAGCATTATCTTTCTAAGAAGGTCCGCCTTGTTGGTCTGGTAGGGAAGCTCGGTAAAAATTATCTCCTTTTTGCCGTTGTCGCCGTTTTCGACCGAGTACTTTGCGCGCAAGGTTATCTTGCCCCTGCCCGTCTCGTACGCCTGCTGAAGCTCGTTTTCGATAATGTACGCGCCCGTAGGGAAGTCGGGACCGGGGATTATCTTCATCAATTCGGAAAGAGATATTCTGGGGTTGTCGATGTAGGCGCAACAGCCGTCTATAACTTCGGTAAGGTTGTGGGTGGGAATGTTGGTTGCAAGCCCGACTGCGATACCGCTTGCGCCGTTCACTAAAAGGTTGGGGAACCTGCCGGGGAGAATGTCCGGCTCTAACAAGCTGTCGTCGAAGTTGAACGAAAAGGGAACGGTCTCCTTATCCAAATCCCTTAAAAGCTCTAAGGCGAGCGGCTCTAAACGAGCTTCGGTATATCTCATCGCCGCCGCGGAGTCGCCGTCTATCGAGCCGAAGTTGCCGTGACCGTTGACGAGCGTCATACGCATATTGAAGTCCTGCGCCATTCTGACCATAGCGTCGTAGACCGAACTGTCGCCGTGGGGGTGATATTTACCCATACAGTCGCCGACTATTCTCGCCGACTTTTTGTGCGGCTTATCGGGGGTTAAGCCCATCTCCGACATAGTGTACAGTATTCGCCTTTGAACGGGCTTAAGTCCGTCTTCTACCCTGGGAAGAGCCCTGTCTAAAATTACGAATTCCGCATACGGCAGCATAGACTGGGGCATAACTTCTTCCAACGGGGTGGTGAACACCTTGCCCTGCGGAATTATTTGCTGAAAACCATCGTCCTTCTTTCTTGCCATAGCGGTTAATCCTCTGCACCCAAATTACTTTCGTTCTGCTTGCCGACCGAGACCTTTTCGATAAAGCCGTCGACCTTGTTAAAGTCTGCATTTTCCTGCAAAAACTGCTTTCTGCCTTCGACCTTATCGCCCATTAAAAGCTCTATCATAGAAGCCGCTTCCGCCACGTCCTCTAAAGTTACCTGTATAAGATTTCGGGTAGCCGGGTTCATAGTCGTCTCCCAAAGCTGTTCCGCCGACATTTCGCCCAAGCCCTTATAGCGCTGCAAGGAATAACCCTTGCCCACTTTCTTAATCTTTTCGTCTAATTCCTTATCGTCGTAGGCGTACTCGACGACGTCCTTTTTATACACCTTGTATAAAGGCGGCATACCGATATAGACGTAGCCCGCCGCAACCAAATCGCGCATATACTTAAAGAAGAAGGTTAAAAGTATACAGCGAATGTGCATACCGTCCTGGTCTGCATCCGATAAAATTATAACCTTTTTATATCTCGACTTTTCTACGTCGAAGGAATTGTTAAACCCTGCCCCTATAGCCGATACGAGCGTTTTAATCTCTTCGTTCTGAAGCGCCTGCAACGCCGTCTTTTTCTGCACGTTCAAGGGCTTGCCCCTTAAGGGAAGTATGGACTGGAACTGCCTTACCCTTGCCTGCTTTGCCGTACCGCCTGCGCTGTCGCCTTCGACTATGAACAATTCGTTCATATCGGGGTTCTTGCCCGAACAGGGCGCAAGCTTGCCGATAAGGTTTAACCCGTCGTTCTCGCTTGCGGCTTTGGCAACGTCCCTTTCGGCGCGGTGCTTAATCCTGTCGTCCGCCGCAAACTTCGCCTTTTTTGCAATTTCGTCAAAGGAAGATTTGTTACCCCTAACGCCCATAAGCTGGGTCAAGCCTTCGATGACGGCTTGCTCTACGGGGGCTTTTGCTTCGGGATTTCCAAGCTTGGTCTTGGTTTGACCTTCAAACTCGACGTTGTTCATCTGTACGGTCAAAACCGCCGTTAAACCTTCCTTTACGTCGTCGGCAACGAAAGGCGCGTCCTTAGCCTTTAAAACGCCGTTACCCCTTGCGTAGTCGTTTACCGCCTTTAATAGCCCCGAATGAAAGCCTGCTTCGTGATAGCCGCCTTCCACGGTGGAAATGTTGTTTACGAAAGAGTACAAGCTCTCTTCGTCCGCCTTGGTGTGGGCGATTGCAAATTCGATTTTGATTTTGCCCGCAGGCGCACCCTTGATTTGTATATCCTTAATCGTAGAATAATACAAGGGCTGAGAGTAAAGCTTGGTTTCGCCGTCGCAGACGTAGTTTACAAAGTCGACTAAGCCGCCGTCGTACTTGAAAGTTACGGGCTCTTTTGCAGGCAAAAGCACCTTAGTTACTGTGGGTTCGCCTTCACCTTCGTCACTTTCAACAAGCTTGTAAAGCTTGCGGTTGTCTGCAAAATTTATCTTTAAGCCCTTGTTTAAAAACGCAAGCTCTTTTAACCTTTTTAATATGGTGTCGTAGTTCCACTCGACCGTTTCAAACACTTCGCTATCGGGCATAAAACGGACGTAAGTACCCTTTTTGTCGGTCTTTTTGCCCGTGTTGCACAAAGGGCTTTCGGGAATACCGCATTGCCACTTTTTAGCCTTTTTATCGTAGGTGGAAACAAAGCCCATAGTATATATCGTCTTGCGGTAGACTTCTACCTTAAGCCACTTTGAAAGGGCGTTGGTTACCGACGCGCCTACGCCGTGCAGACCGCCCGAAAAGGCGTAATTTCCGCTGTCGAACTTGCCGCCTGCGTGCAGCTTTGTGAATATCAGCTCTACGCCCGAAATGCCCGTTTTAGAGTTGATGTCGGTGGGCATACCCCTTCCGTTATCTTCTACCGATGCAGAGCCGTCTTCGTGTAATATCACGCTTATTTCGTTTGCGTAGCCGTTTGCCGCTTCGTCAATGGCGTTATCGACGATTTCCCACAGTATGTGGTGTAGCCCCTTTACGCCCGTTGAACCGATGTACATACCGGGGCGAACCCTTACGGCTTCTAACCCTTCAAGTACTTTTAAGTCGTCTGCATTGTAACTCTTTTCAGCCATAGTTTTTCCCGTTGAATAAGTTTTGACGGTCAGTTTGCTTAAGGCGAGCGCCTTACCGATACGCCCTTGCAGGTTCAAACGCCCACAACTTAAGCATTATAAAGTCCATCATATTTAATTTTACCATATATTGTATAAAAATGCAAGTGTGACACAAGAATTTGTTTAGTTATTACATACTTTGTTAGGTTTTAGACGCTGAATATAAAACAATAACCGAGACTGAATGTCTCGGTTACAATTTAAATTTTTTATTTGTTTGCTAAGATAAGCTTTAGTTTTCCGCACCGACGACTTCTGTCTTGACTATAGGCAAATCTTCAAGCGTCTTGTTTTGATAGTGCAACAGAATTCCTATCGTGTTTGCCGCGTACATAAGCATTGCAATTTCGGTATTCTGCCAAATTCTCGCCGTACTCGTCGTATCTACACGGATAAAGCCGTAATCCTTGCCGTAAGCCGCAATCTTGCAATATACGGTAGAAGATATGCTCTGCTTTTTAAACTCGGCAATTATATCCGCATAAGACTCACTGTTTAAATACATAGTCTGGTTAATGCTGATATAACCTGCAGAGTTGACCGTCTTTTCAATAATGCTATAGTCGATATGTTCAAATTCTTTCTTTTTTGAAAGCGTGAAAACTACGCTATGATTGATTGCATTATGCGTTTCCAGACAAATATGGTCGAACATATAGTTGGAAATAAAGCTCCTAAAAGTCGTGCTTATCGCGGATGTAATATCTTCGCCGCAAGCAGTCAACGCAGAGAAGATGTTGAAAGTCTGCTGCATTGACGTAAGCTTTTTATCCCTTTCCTTTTGAAGTGAAATGTTTGCGTGCTTTTCCGCCAAATAGATAATAAAGCAGTTCCTGCCCTTCATCTTTGCACGGTACAAAGCCTTATCGG
>CAMAHZ010000036.1 GCA_945834965.1 uncultured Clostridia bacterium
CAAAGCGCTTTGCATTAGAGCTAACCTGCCGCTATTAAGATAACTAAACCCTTCTCGCTCGCCCACTATACAGTGGTCTATAAACTGAACGCCGCCGTCTGAAAAGACGGATAGTAATTTTGCGGTGAAAATATCGTCCGCATCGGAAGGGAAGATTGCGCCGTAGACGTGGTTATGCAAAAGGTAAAAACCGCTTGCTCCGCTTGCAGTTATATCCGCCGCAACGGTGCGGAAATTCAGCTCTACCTTCTTCATATGGTTGGACTTATAGCTATAGTGCGCAACCACCCTGCCGCTCTTGTTTACGCAGAACAGCTCTGCTTCTTCGCAGTCCGTACCCCTGCACTTCGCTATGCCGTATTCAATAAGTCGGTCGCTGCCGTCTACGTAAGTTAGCGTCTGCATAGACAGCCTTTGCGCCTTGCCGAGCGCAACAATGTATTCGGCGACGGGCTTGGTCATGCCGTGTACCGCAATTAACGCCGCGTAGTCGGCGTACAGCACCGCACTTACCGACGGAAAGGCGTATAAAAGCCGACTTACGAGCGACTGCGCATCTATCCCCGAAAAGGCGTTTTCTAAAAGCATTTTTAAAACTTCGCCGTCGTACATATAGCCGCTATCAAATTTTGCTATGCAGTCCTTTCTGAAATCCTTATCCATAACCTTTACTTTATCTCTATACTGCTGTTTCCCAAAACGTCCTTAGTGACGATTATCTGCCTGTCTATCCTATCCTTAAGCTCTGCCACGTGCGAGATTACGCCGACCAACCTGTCCCCTTCCGACAGACCTATAAGCGCATTCATAGCCGCGTCCAACGACTGGGAAGAGAGCGTACCAAAGCCTTCGTCCACGAACATAGTATCGAGCTTGATACCCCCTGCCGCGGACTGAATCTCTTCCGAAGTGCCGAGCGCAAGCGCGAGCGACGCCTTAAAGCTTTCGCCGCCGGACAGCGTTTTAACGCTGCGGCTCGTGCCATTAAAGTGGTCTAAAACGTCTAACTCCAAACCGCTTTGACTGCGGTTGTTTTCGGCTTCGTGACGGCGCTTAAGCTCGTACTGGTTTTGAGTCATAACCATAAGCCTGCGGTTTGCCCTGATTAGTATTCTATCGAAGAACGCCGCCTGCACGTAGGCTTCAAGCGTCACTTTTTCCTTGCCCGCAAGACCGCCGTTCGCCGTCTCGGACAGGTTTTTAATTACGGCGTATCTTCTGCCCAACTGCTCTGCCTGCGTGCGGTACGACAGAATACCTGCAAGGCAACGCCCGTTTACCGTAAGGCGAACGCTTACGCCGTCCTTTAATTTTGAAAGGGTTGCCTTTTTATCGTTAAACGCTGAAATTTGCGTTTTTATCTCGCCCAAATCGCCGTCCTTTGCGGTTGACAGCTGACGGGTAAAGCTCTCTATCTGCGCCTTTAGCGCCCCTACCTGCCCGTTGCACTCTTCGTAATTTTTACGGGCGGCGGCAAGGTTGTTTTCAAGGGCTGTCTTTCTATCCGAAAGCCGTACAATTTTATCCTGCGCAAGCGACTTGCTTTCATACAATAGCTTTGAGCGTGCGTTATTTAAAAGCTCTTCCGCGCGGGCTTTAAGCGCCGTATCCGAGCTTAACGCCGCCTTTGCGTCGTTTGCCGCCTTTAAAAAGTCTTCCGCCAAATCTTTTGCCGACTGAATTTCCTGAGAAATATTCTCGCCGCGCTTAAGCTCCGCCCTGTAATCTGCAAGCTCTTTCCACACGGCTACGCCCTTTTTTCTGACTTCCGCATAGGCAGTATCCAACGCCTGTTTAATATCGCTCGGCGTGGTGCAGCTTTCGCCGACGTACTTTGCGGCGGACTGCTTTAACTGTGCGGACAAGCCCTGATATGCGCCCTTTAGTTGACCTGCCCTGTCGCTCGCCCTTCTACTCTCTTCGTCCGCCCTGTCCATAGCCGCTTTAGCCTGTTGCAAGCCCTTTTCGGACGGGGCGTGGGGGTGCAGTTTGGCAGGGTTGGGGTGGGTGTGCGAGCCGCATACGGGGCAGGGTACGCCGTCTTGAAGCGTCTTGGCGAGAAAGCCTGCCTGTGCGTCGAGATAGGCTAAGTTCATTTGATTGTATTCTTCTCTCGCACTCTCTGCCGCGGCGCGGGTGCGCTCGTATTCCTTTACCGCCGCAGTATACTGCGCAAGCTTTTCCTGCGAAGATAGGGCTAAATTAATAAGGGCTTCGATTTCTTCCTTTTGCTTGGTCAACCCGTCAAGCTCGCCTTTAAGCTTTACGGCGGCAATTTCAATCGCCTTTAAATTTTCCCTTCTTACTTCCAGCTCCGCCGCCTTTTTGCGCTGAATATCGGCGTTTTCGGTCGCCGTTTTAATCTTATTCTGCCCGTTTGCGATTGCGGCGGTAAGCCTTTCGACTTCTATGCGCCTTTGCTCCATCTCGTCGTAAAGGGGCATACGCTCGTTAATCTGCGTTATTTCGTTTACTAACTTTTCGCTCTCTTTCGCCGCGTTTTCGCACTCGTTTAGCCTTGCTAAAAGCTCCTTTTGGGACTGTTCCTTAAAAGATAACTGCCCTTCCGCCTGAGCCTTTAGCGCCGTAAGCTTTGCCCTGTCTTCCAACGCGGCGGCAAGCACCGTTTGACGGGCAAGCTCTTCTTCGGTACTCTTTAGCTCGCCCGTAAGCCTTTCAAGTTCGACCTTGTCGTCTGCAATCAGCTTTTCGACAAGGCTGACGATTTCCGCAACGGGCGTTTTGCCCGACTTAACTTCCTGCACGAGCGGATATAGCGGCGACGAAGTATCGCAGTCTATTCCGCCTGCAACCTGCAAAAGCGTAGCCGACGCGTTGCGGTACGCCGTGCGCGCGTCGCTTTCCGCCGCTTTCAACTCTTCCTGCAGTCTTTCGTAGCGTTGGGTGCGGAATATCTTGCGGAAAATGGACTTTCTCTCTTCGGTGGGGGCGAGAAGCAGCTTGTTAAAGTCGCCCTGCGCAATCATAGCAATCTGCCTGAACTGCTCCCTTTCAATACCGAGTATGTTCGTTACCTGTTCGTTTACTTCCTTAACCTTTGTAAACACCTTACCGTCGGGGCGATATAGCTCTGCCGTGGCGATAGATTTAGTAGTGCCTTCCCCCTTGGCTTTAGCCCTTTCGTATTCGGGTGAACGGAATATTCTATATTCTTCGCCCCTGTAACTGAACGTAAGTTCTACAAAAGTGGGCGTGGACGGACTTGCGTATTTAGAGCGGAACATATCGGGCTGACGGCTGTCGCCGCTCGCCTTGCCGTACAGGGCGAACACTATGGCGTCGAAAATAGTCGTCTTGCCTGCACCCGTTTCGCCGCAAATAAGGTATACTCCGCTGTTGCCTAAAAGCGTAAAATCTAATTCCGTCCTGTCGGCGTACGGTCCGAATGCGGACATTACAAGTTTAATAGGTCTCATTCGCCGTCACCCCACGTCTTATCTATCATTTCTCTTAAAATACTAACCTGCTCTTCGCTCATAGGGCTGTTATTCTGCTTTTCGTAAAGCTCGCAAAACAGTTCCATAGGCGACTTTTCTTCCACGGCGGAAAGCTCGGTCAAGCTTGCGTCTGCGCGAGTGCGCACGTTGTCGTATCTTAACCCCATCAGGTTGGGATATATAAGCCTTAACTTTGCAAAGGCGTCGACTTCTTCGTCTTCGTCGGTCAACACGACGTGCAGAAGGGCGTTTTTAAAGGGGGCGTTTTCGTAATAGGACTTGCAGGTAATCTCCCCGTAGCTACCCCTTATCTCGCACACGTCGCGAAGGGGCGTTAAGGGCAGGGTGGAAATTTCAAGCTCTCCCTTTTCCTTAAGCTCTATCACCGTAACCGACTTTTCGCTGTCCTTTTCGGATAGCGAGTACTTTAAGGGCGTTCCGCAATAGCGCACCCTTTCGCCCGATATATTCTGTGCGCCGTGAATATGCCCTAAGGCAACGTAGTCGAAGGGTTTAAAAACTTCCGCGTCGACGTTGCCCACGTCGCCGACCACCACTTCTTCCGAACCTGCGCTTACGCCGCCCGTTACGAATTGATGCGCGACGAGTACGTTGCGCTCGTTTTCGTCGATATTCATAGTCTCTATAGCCGCACTCACCGCCTGAGTGTAGCTTGAAATTTCCCGCTCGGGGAAGAACCTTTTAACCGTTGCAGGCTTGATAAAGGGCAGGCAATATATATTGACCTTGCCGTAGCTATCGGAAAGAGTAACGCCTTCCACCTTGCCCGAAAAGACGGGCGAAAGATACACGCCGCTTTGCTTTACGAGCCTTGCGCCGAACGCAAGCCTTTCTGCCGAGTCGTGATTTCCGCTGATTACGAAAACTTTTACGCCCAAGTCGGTCAAGCCGTTTAAAAAGCCGTCGAACAGCTCTACCGCGTCGATTGACGGCACGGCTTTATCGTAGATATCGCCTGCAATCAACACGGCGTCGGGTGCGTGAATTTTAACTAATTTTAAGATTTGGTCAAGGATATAGCGTTGGTCGGCAACGAGCGGCATTTCGCCATATCTCTTGCCCAAATGCAAATCCGCAAGGTGAAAAAATTTCATACCTAAATTTTAAAGGGTTAAGTATTACCTTGTCAATAATTTGCGACAATAAATCACCTATTGCACGGCGGTAAATTTAGTGATATAATAGTGTCACGAAAATATAGCTTACGGAATATAACGATATGATGATAGATTTTAATAATATTGAAGAATACCGCGAGAATAACCGTATCGAAGCGAAAAAAGCTTTGGGGGGCTTTCCTAACAGTATGTGGGAGACCTACTCTTCCTTTGCAAACACGCTCGGCGGCGTAATCCTTTTGGGCGTTGAAGAATACAAGGACCACAGCCTGCACGCCGTAGATTTACCCAATCGCGACGAGTACGTTAAAATTATTTTCGACACGTTAAAAGACGTGAATAAGGTGAGCGCAAATATCTTAACCGAAAAGGACGTGCAGAAGGTGAACTTTCAGGGCAAGCGCATACTCGCCGTGACTGTGCCGAGAGCTGACAGGGTTGACAGACCCATCTATATCGGCACAGACCCATATCTTGGCACCTATAGGCGGGGCGGCGAAGGCGATTACAGGTGTTCCCAAAAACAGGTTGAAACTATGCTGCAGGATAAAAAGCGCATGGGCGGCGATATGCGCACGGCAAACGGCTTCGGCTTTTGGGCAATCGACTTCGACAGCGTTAAGGACTGCAGGTTAAGGTTAGAGCTGCTTGATAAATCGCTTAAAGATACTCCACTTTCCGACCTTAGTTTTTTAAAGCGTTTAAAGTGCGCGGCTAAGGACGAAAAGGGGCGGCTCCGCCCGACCTATGCAGGGCTTTTAACCTTTGGAAACCGAAACGCCGTTTTGAAAAAATTTAAGAATTTTTCCCTAAGCTATATAGATAGGACCAACCCTAAAAACGATATTTTGCCGAACTCCTTAAGTGCGGAAAATATATACAACTTTTTCTTTGCCGTATGCGAAAAGCTCGTGCCGATTTCCGAAGGTTCGGCGGTGTACGTGGCGCTTAGGGAAGCGCTTTTAAACAGCCTTGTCAACAACAACTATTCTTTAGGCGGCGTTTTAGTTGAATACTTTGGCAGCGGCATAACGATTAAAAACAGCGGTTCGTTCCGCACCAACCCCTATGCGGCGGCTAAAGGCGGCTTGTCCGACCCGAGAAACCCTGCAATTAAGGGCGTGTTCAAACGCTTTGGTGTGGGCGAAGGCAACGGCGGCGGCGTGCCGTTTATCTATTCCGTTTGGCGCAAAAAGGGCTGGGATATTCCCTGCTTTATAGAAGATTTCGACCCCGACTATATAACGCTTACCCTTAACTTTTATCGTTCGGAGACAAGTCAACCGACGCAGTATAACAGGGAGATTATCTCCGTACTTATTATCTCATTTTTAACCGAAAAGCGAATAGCGCCTTTGGATGAGATTGCTGATACGTTTAATATTCCTCTCCCTTTTGCACAGTCGGTAGTTGACGGGTTAACGGCGAAAAACTTAATTGTTAATGAGAATAACGGTTATAAACTTATCAGATAATTTTTCTCCGTTTACGCCATTTTTTTAAAATAGGTATTGAAACGGGGAATTTTTTATATTATAATAGGCGTATAAGTTATTTTTGCAACGGAAAATTGCCGTTGCGATAAAGGGGAAAATTATGGCACTAACTGCAAAAGACATTAAGAACGTCGCCGTTATAGGACATAGCGGCGAAGGCAAAACTACGCTTTGCGAAGCTATGCTTTTTAACGCAGGCGTGATTGACAGAATGGGCAAGACGACGGAAGGCAACACCGTTATGGACTTCGACGACGCCGAAAAGGCAAAGGGCATTTCGGTATACACTTCGCTTGCTCACCTTGAATGGAAGGGCTTGAAGATTAATCTTTTAGACCTGCCCGGCTTTTACGACTTTGAAGGCGAAAGGCACGAAGGGCTTGCCGCCGCAGGCGGTGCGGTTTTAGTTATCGGCGCAAACGGTATTCTGCCCATCGGCGCAGAGAGCGTTATCGACTACTGCTTAAAGGTCAAAAAGCCGTTAGTCGTATTCATTAACGGTATGGATAAGCCCAACGCAGACTATTCCGGCACGGTTGCGGCGTTAAAGGAAAAATACACCAGCAAGCTTGCGCCCATACAGATACCCATTATGCAGGACGGTAAGATGACGGGCTATGTCAACTCCTTCCAGGAAAAGGCGTACGAGTTTTCGACGAGCGGTCCTAAGGAAATACCCATACCCGACGACTTAAAAGAAGCTATGGACAAGATGCAAGATAGCCTTGTCGAGACCGCAGCTGAAAACGACGACGTGCTTTTGAACAAGTACTTCGAGCAGGGCGGGCTTTCCAAGCAGGACGCCGTGCGCGGCATTAGAAAGGGTATTGCTCTCGGCACGGTTATCCCCGTTATGGCGGGCAGCGCTTTAAACAACAGGGGCGTTATCAACCTTTTAGACGAAATAGCCGTTTATATGCCCAACGCAAACGAAAGGCGCAACGCCTTTGCCACCGACCTTGATAAGGACGATTTAATCTCGGTTGAGTGCGAAGAAGACGGTCCTTTCGCCGCACAGGTATTCAAGACGGTTTACGATTCCTACACGGGCAAGCTCAACTACATTAAGATTTTCCGCGGCAGGTTAAAGACGGGCGACACCGTATTAAACGCCGACACGGGCAAGGAAGAGCGTATCGGTCAGATATTCACCATTCAGGGCAAGAAGTTCGAGCTCGTTTCCGAGCTTACGGCAGGCGATATAGGCGCGGTAAACAAGCTTGCCGCAACCGACACCAACCAGACCTTATGCGCACTTGGAACGAACATCGTGTTCGACCCCATCTCCTTCCCCCGCCCCTGCCTATCGCTTGCGGTTACGGCGGCTACTAAGGGCGAAGAAGATAAGGTATTTGCCAACCTTGCAAAGATGAGAGAAGAAGATTACACCTTCTCGGTTACCAAGAATAACGAGACGGGTGAGATGATTTTGTCCGGTCAGGGCGAGACGCACGTTGAGCTTTTATGCGCAAAATTGAAGAGCAGATTCGGCATTAACACCATATTATCCGAACCCAAAATTCCCTACCGCGAGACCATTAAAAAGGTTGCCGAAGCCGAAGGCAAGCACAAAAAGCAGTCGGGCGGACACGGTCAGTACGGTCATTGCAAGGTTCGCTTCGAGCCGTTTGACGGCGACTTTGAGTTCGGCGACGAAGTGGTCGGCGGCGCGGTGCCTAAGCAGTACATACCCGCGGTTGAAAAGGGCTTGAGAGAGTGCCTTTCAAGGGGCGTGCTTGCAGGCTACCCCGTAGTCGGCGTGAGAGCTGTTTTATACGACGGCAGCTATCACGACGTAGACTCTTCGGAAATGGCGTTCAAGGCGGCGGCGGCGCTTGCGTTTAAAGAAGGTATGAAGAACGCCTGTCCCGTACTGTTAGAACCCGTCGTTAAATTAAAGGCTCAGGTTTCGGGCGAGTACTTAGGCGCGGTTATGGGCGATATATCCAAGCGCAGGGGCAGAATTTTGGACAGCACTACGGACGGCGATATTACCACCGTGGTTGCCGAAGTACCCCTTGCCGAAACGGCTAAATACGCAACCGACCTAAGGAGTATGACAAGGGGTCAGGGTAAGTTCTCTACCGAGTTCTTACGCTATGAAGAGCTTCCCCCGCAGCTTGCCGAAAAGGTCATTGCCGAAGCGAACAAGGACTAAAAAATCACTAAAACATACAGCCCCGACTGCTTTGGTCGGGGCATTTATTCGGGAGATGAAAAATGGAGTATATTACGCTGGCAATTGCCTGCATAAGCTTAGTACTTTTAATTTTAACCGTGCTTTTACAGCTTAAAGGCAGTAAGAAAGTAGAGCTTTCTAACCGCGACAAAAAGGACCTTATAGAAGGTTTTAACGGCAATATATCGCTTATAACCAAGACGCTAACCGACGCGCAAAGGGCTTCGGGGCAGACGACGACGGAATTTTTAAACGCCTTTCAAACCAATATGCTTAAGAGCCAACAGGCGCTTGAAAGCAGGGTTATGGAGCTTGTCAACCAAACCAACGCAAGGCTTTTAGATATGAGCAAGGTCACCGAAAACAAGCTTGAGCAGATGCGACTTACCAACGAAGCGCAGATGAAGGCAATGCAGTCGGATAACGCCGCACAGCTTGATAAACTGCGCTCCACCGTAGACGAAAAGCTTTCAAAGACTATAAACGAGCGGTTTGAGCAGAGCTTTAAGGTTTTAAGCACTCAGCTTGAAAGCGTGTATAAATCGCTCGGCGAAATGCAGAACGTGGCGAGCAACGTGAACAACTTGACCAAGGTTTTGACCAACGTCAAGACGACGGGTATCTTCGGCGAAATTCAGCTCGGCGCAATCTTAGAGCAGATTTTATCAACCGAACAGTACGAGACCAACTTTGTAACGGGCAACGGCAGAGAACCCGTGGAATACGCCGTAAAACTGCCCGGTCAGGACGACGGCGGTTGCGTATACTTGCCCATTGACTCCAAATTCCCCTTGACGGTTTACACCGACTTATACAACGCCTACGAAGGCAATCAGTTCGAGCAGGTTAAAATCAAGCGGGAACAGCTTAGAAACACTATTCGGCAGATGGCAAAGGATATTAAGACAAAGTATATCAATCCGCCCAAGACCACCAACTTTGCCGTTATGTTTTTGCCCATAGAAGGCTTGTACGCAGAAGTTGCCAAAATGGGTTTGATTGAAGAGCTGCAACAGACTTTTAACGTGACCATTGCAGGTCCCACCACTATGAGCGCACTTTTAAACAGCTTTCAAATGGGCTTCAGGACGCTCGCCATTCAAAAGAAGTCGGGCGAAGTCTGGCGCATACTCGGCGCGGTTAAGGCGGAATTTGCAAAGTACAACGAACTCGTTGCTAAAATTCAAAGCAAGCTTGAAAGCACCAGCCGAGACTTCGACGCCCTTGTCGGCACTCGCAGCCGTATGATAGAGAGCAAGCTTAAAACCGTAGACGTTTTAACGGGCGAAGACAGCGC
>CAMAHZ010000037.1 GCA_945834965.1 uncultured Clostridia bacterium
AGCGAAAGGACAGTTTCAAAAACAGCCTGTTTTGAAGCATTTTAGCATTAAAACGCTTCATTTTCGCTAATTTTTAGTAAGTGAAAATTGTCATGCTCAACTCGTGCTCAACCGAAAAAAAATTAACATATACGGGAAATTCTATATCTTCGAGCCTGTTCACATCTTTACATCCTCTGTCTTTGTCTTTAGAAATTTTAGTATTTAACATCATAATGATACTCCACCCTATCATCATACTTCGGTTGATTTTCTTGTCATGCCCTTATTTGCGGTCGGAAAATTTTGCGTTGTAACCGTTGATACATTTTCTTATTATTTCGATAGCCTCATATTTGTGGCATATCTCCTTTACGGCAGTCGTCTTGTGCTCAAGCACCTTATACACCTCGAAGAAGTGCATCATCTCTTCGAAAATGTGTTGAGGCAATTCCTTTATATCGTAAAAGTGCTTGTAGTTAGGGTCAGTGAGCGGCACGGCTATAATTTTTTCGTCCAGCGCACCATCGTCAATCATCCTGATTACACCTATCGGCATACAGGCAACCAAAGTCATAGGGAAAATAGTTTCATTACACATCACAAGCACGTCTAAAGGATCGCCGTCGTCCGCAAGCGTGCGTGGAATAAAACCGTAATTCGCAGGATAGACGGTGGATGTGTAAAGTACCCTGTCCAACCGTAAAAGGCCTGTTTCCTTATCAAGCTCGTATTTGGCCTTACTTCCCTTGGGAATTTCTATAAGTACTTCAAATTTGTTTTCGGTTATTCTCTTTTCATCAATATCGTGCCAGATATTCATATAATTACTCCTTAAAGTTAATTACTAAAAAATGTAGGCGATCCACAAGGACCGCCCACTTTTCTCTTTTTATTACTTTTAATACATAGGAATATAGGATACTGATGCGGATATCGTCATCATAACAAATATCATACAGCAGGCAATGGCACCCGTCCAGACGTTACCCGTCATTTTGTATATAAGCCTGTTGAATATAGGCAGTATGAACATCATAACGACGAGTGCGAACACCATATTTACGAACAGCCATACTTCGTTGGCGTTGCCCCAATATCCGTAGAAGGGAGTACCCGTCGTGAAGTAGCAGACGTAGTTGATTAAAAGTATGAATGCAAGACCTAAGCTGTTTGCAAGCGCACCGACCGATATAACCTTCCATTCCTTCCAGCCCTCTTTGCCTATGCTCATATTTACCCTGATTGAGTTGGATATGTAGAATATGAAAATTATAGGCATGTATTCCAGAGCGGTTACGAACATTCTGGCATTGAGAGGCGCTGCGGAAATTAACATAAACCTGAAGTCCTGATGGAACGTCCAATAGCTTAACTGTACTAAAAGATAGAACGAGCCGAACATTATCAAGGCAAACAATATTGCCTTAAGCACGTTGAATATTACTCCGTACCACTTTTCGCCACGTATCTTTATACCTTCAAACTTGGACCAATCGTATTGGGGTCTAATGCCCTTAAGCTTATACTTTAACCATTCGTAGGCATTTTCACACAGCGTAATGCTGAAGAACAGTATAAGCCCTATCGCACCGTTTATAGCCGCCCATAGCAGTATTGCGTTAATCATTCTTGCAGGGAACACAAAGGTGAATACGCTTGCAAGATTGCTGGTCGGGAATATCTCGATTGAAAGGTTCGCCAGCGGTATGTAGTCCAGGCAGGCGATTATAGCAGTCAGTATCATCGTCGTCCAGAAGGTTATCTTATGAGCAACGCTCTTTGTATTACCCTTATTGAGAAGCGTACCCGTTGAAATTGTCTGACTTACAGGTTGTACGGTTGCGGCTGTTACGCCTTCAGCCTGAACACAAGCACAGCCGTTTGATGCCGTGCAATCTTCGCCCTGTTCAACCTGATTCTTCTTTTTAAGCGTTGCGAAGAAAGGCGTCTGCATAAGTACGCCGCACAGTGCAAGTACGAAGGTGAACGCAGCCGCTAAGGCAAGACCATTGGAGAACTCCTTACCAAACCAGGTCTGGCTGTTTTTGCCTATGCCCGAATTCATATTTAAAGTACTGTCAAAGAACTCGATAGTGTTTGCAATACTCGTGGAATCGTACATCTCGAAGCAGTGGTTTATCTTCTCACGGTGAACTATACGGTAAGTACCGTTTGACATATCGCCGTAGCCGTAGTCCATAGTGACGGTATTATAGTTGTTGGAAAGCCCTGCCACCTCGTTTATAAAGCGTAGAGAGATTACCTCGAAAGAGGTCGTGTCCGACTGATAACGGAATGCACCTTCGTCGTAATAAGCGTAGGATAACGCCGCATTGCAATGCAGATTCTTATACTTGTTAGCCGAAGAGGTCTTTATATAGCCTGAAATATATACAGACTTTATTACACTTTCTTCATAACTTGAACCTGCCATATCTGCGGCGAGGGTACACACGTTGCCGCCGCCTGCGGAGTGACCGACCGCACCGAAGCGGTTTCTGTCACAGAAGTAGAAGTCGTCGGTGTTGTTATAGACGTATTGAACGAGGTATTCTATACCGTTAGCACCCGTCGTTGAAGTTTCAGTAGTGCCACCCTGTCCGCCGGGGTCCATGCAGAATACTACCGCACCTCGCCTTGAAAGCTCCATGCAATACTGCGACATAGTAGCCTTTGTACGGGTAAAACCGGGCAGTACGAATACCGTAGGGGCACCCGTATAACCTTCCGCCTCGTCATCCTCTGCAAGGATTGACTTGGGTACGTACACGGTTACGGAATAGGAAGTGTCGTTAGGCATTATATATTCCTTACCGTTTATCATACCGTCGTTGTAGTACTTAGTCATCTCCTGCGTCAATGTAAAGTCTGCAACCTTTACGGAAAAGCCCGAGGTTTCAAAACACATTGCTGAAAAACTGCATACTACGATAAGTATTAAAGCCACGCAACCCGTTATAAAAGATTTTGTCCTATAGAAGGGCTTTTTGCTCTTGATACCGGTTTGAGAACAAGTTGTCTCTTCTGCGGTTTGGCTACATTCTCTGCGAATTATAACGACCTCGTCCTCCCTCTTGCGGAAGAAAGCGATTGTGTTTAAGATAAACGCAGGGAGCGCAACTATGCTTAATATCCAGCATATTATGAATTTGATATTTTCGTTTTTAGAAAGCTTGACCTCAGTCATCTTCTCCCTGACAGAAGTTATGACAAATCCGTCGTACAGAGAGATAAGCGCAAACGCTACGCACATCCAGTAGATATAGTTACTAAGGGCAAAGCACCACGCCGCCGCAACAAACCATATAAACGTAAATACGTACAGACATACGGACGCCGCTTTCATTAATTTCTGCTTTAAGTACATACTTTTCCTCCTTATGCGACAGTTGCGAACAGACTTCTTGCACTGTCTGTTTTAAGCCACTCAAATACGAAATTAGCAAGCCCGCTGCCCGACACAAGATGTATGCGCCTGTCGGTCTTTGCACCCATAACCACGTTTTGCTGCACTTCCATAGTCACGCCGTCGAGAGTAAACGCCTTCATACCGAGCATTATATCCACGTCGCCGTCCGTAGTTACCGCACTCTGAACGTCGGCAACGTTGCCCTCATAGGCACGGATAACTATTTCTATATTATCAACGGTAAAGCCCTGCGCCGTAAGGTATGCATTCAAACCTGTGGTGAAAGTATCGATAATCGTCTGGTCAAGTCCGGAAGTACCGCTCTTATTATACCAGCCGATGACGAGCTTGCTCTCAACTGCTGTTTCGGCAGTCTTTAAGCAGTCTCTCGCTTCGTTCGTCTTAAGCCACTCGAATACTGCACTTGCCAGACCGCTTTGGGAAATAAGGTGTATACGCCTGTCGGTCTTTGCACCCATAACCACGTTTTCCTGCACTTCCATCGTTATGCCTTCAAGCGTAAACGCCTTCATGCCTATCATCAGGTCTACGTCGCCGTCAGCAGTTACCGCACTCTGAACGTCGGCAACGACGCCGTTGTATGCCCTTATTTCGATTTCGGGCTGGGTGGTTATCCTTGTTTCCGAGGAGAGATAACTTATTAACGCTTTTTTGAAATTGAGCATTATAGAGGTATCAAGACCTGAAGTTCCGCTCTTTGAATACCAGCCTATTACGATAGACGTTTCGGTTATAGGCTGAGGTTCAGGTTCTGTAGGCTCTACAGGCGTTTCAGGTTCTGTAGGGGTCTCGCTGTATGAGTAGTTGCCGTAAGTGGTAAGTACCCATATATATGTAAGTTTGCTTACGTCGGTGTTGGTAAGCCATGCAGAATAACGTGCCTTGCTGCCTACCGTTACCTCACCGTAATTGACTAAGAAGTCGGTGCCCTCTACCCAACCTGCTTTATCGCTCAGGTTGCTGCTTGCAGCCCAACCTATCATTACATCCACGTCGCCGTCGGTCTTTATGTTGCCGCAAGTCGTTGCGACGTCGCCGTCATAGCCGCGAACGGTTACGGTTATGCCCGTCTTGCCCTGCTCTGTAAGGTATACTTCAAGGGCAGTCTTTAATTCGTCCATATGCGTCTGTTCGATTCCCGAAGTCGCAGTCTTGGAATACCAGGCGATTGTAACCTTATCAGAGGTTGCAGCCTCGCCCACGTCGGGTAAAGTTATAGGCGTACGCTCGGGCTCCGTAGGGGTTTCGGGATTTTCAGGCACTACAGGAGTTTCAGGTTCTATAGGGGTCTCGCTGTATGAGTAGTTGCCGTAAGTGGTCAGTACCCAGATATAGGTAAGTTTGCTTACGTCGGTGTTGGTAAGCCATGTAGAATAACGTGCCTTGCTGCCAACCGTTACCTCACCGTAATTGACTAAGAAGTCGGTGCCCTCTACCCAACCTGCTTTATCGCTCAGGTTGCTGCTTGCAGCCCAACCTATCATTACATCCACGTCGCCGTCGGTCTTTATGTTGCCGCAAGTCGTTGCGACGTCGCCGTCATAGCCGCGAACGGTTACGGTTATGCCCGTCTTGCCCTGCTCTGTAAGGTATACTTCAAGGGCAGTCTTTAATTCGTCCATATGCGTCTGTTCGATTCCCGAAGTCGCAGTCTTGGAATACCAGGCGATTGTAACCTTATCAGAGGTTGCAGCCTCGCCCACGTCGGGTAAAGTTATAGGCGTACGCTCGGGCTCCGTAGGAGTTTCGGGATTTTCAGGATTTTCGGGGGTTTCAGGCGTCGAAGGAGTTGAAGTATAGTCCTCGGTTGCCCCGTCGCTATACTCGGTAAGTATCCAGCTGTAGACAAGCCTTGTAAGCTCGGTATCCGAAAGCCTTGCGCTATAACGAGCCTTATCGGGGTTAATCTTTATGTTACCGTAGTTTTCGAGGAAGTCCACGCCGGGGGTCAAACCGCCCGTACCCGAAAGGTTGCTTGCCGTTGCCCAACCTATCATTATATCTACGTCCGCATCGCTCTTAATCGCATCACATGTAGGTCCTACGTTGCCGGAGTAACCGCGAATAATAATATCCATATCTGCGGGAGTATAGCCCTGCGAAGTGAGATACGTGTTGAGATTAGCCGTAAACTGCTCTATAATGCTTTCGTCAAGACCCGAAGTTGCAGGCTTATTGTACCATGCGATTACAAGGTCGTGCCTTGCTATCTCACCGAATACGGCGTAGAGCGTTATGCTTAAGTCGTTATCCTTTAACCAATCCTTTATATCGTCATAGCGGATAAGTCCCTTATTTTGCGTAAGGTGAACGTTTTCAGCACCTAAGCTCTCCCAGTCAGCCTGCGGGGTCCAACCCAAAAACAGAGTGCCTGCAGGAGCCGTAGGTTCTTCTACAATCGCATTATTGAAGATATTAACGGTATAAGTACCCTGGTACTCGTTGCCTACTTTAAGTGCAACCTGCACGTCTCTTTCAGCTGACTTAACTACCGAACAGCCTGCAAGCGATGCAAGACATAGTGCTATAACCGCTAATATGGCAAAAAAGCGTTTTTTCATAGTTTTCCTCCTCGTAAAATCTATAAGTCACTCTGCCGCAACTCATATAAAACGCTTTGCGGCGGAATTATTATTTACCAAATACCGTGTTGTACGCTACGTTCTTAAGCAACGTTGCGGTTGCCGTATCAAGTTCTCCGTTGAACGTCGACATTGTAGGGTCGCAATTTAAAATGGTAGCGACGTGTACGCATGCAGACAGGAACGAACCAGCGTATGAAGGGTGTCTGTTGTCGGTGTGGTACAAATTGAGTTCGGGGTTATTCGTATATACCGTACTGAACGCATCGCCTACGTAGGAGACCTTTGCCCCTAAAGCTGTAGCAACGCTGTCGTACTTTTCACGCAGGTTGTCGCCCATTTCGGGAATGGTAATCTTCTGGTTATTCGCCTCTTCGGGATAACCCCAGGTTGCGTACAATACGATAGAGCAAGCAGTCTGCGTCTCGTCAATCTTTGCCTTCAAGCTCCGCGCTGCCGCTAAAAACGCGTCGTACGAGGTCAACGGTCTGGTACTCTGCTCCTGCAAAACTATGACGTCGTAATCGTTTGCTGCTCGGAGCTTATCGTCTACTTGTTTTCCGTACTCGTCGTTCACGTCGGCAAACTTGGTTAAAGTCCAGGCGCCCCGGGTTACCGACTCTACCACGACCTTTTCGCCTGCGGCGGTAGCTATCTGACCGAATAAAGTGGGAATATCGTTGTAATAGGTAAAACTGTTGCCTATGAACAATACCTTAGTCGTCTTGTCGGGTGACGAATAGCCCTCCCAAGCCGTTGCAACGCCGTCCTTTAAACGCCAGAAGTAACCTGCCATAGTCGGTTTGGTCTCCGAATACTTATAGACTATAGCCCCGTCCTTTGTCATAACCGAATTGTATGCACAGATTATCGTGCTTTCGGCAAAAGCCTTTTCGCCTACAGTCTTTACGCTATCGGGTAAAATTACCGATTTGGCAGCACACTTTTTAAATGCTCTGTCACCGATGGCGGTTATGCCGTCCGAAATTTCAATCTTCTTTACCCTGCCTGACTTTTTATACCAGGGGGCGTCCTTTGCAGAGGCAAAATCTTTAATCGCCCCCGTCCCTTCAACTTTAAGAATGTAGCCGTAATTCCCGTCGTCGGCAAAGCTTGCCGTAACCGTTGCACCCTCTGCAGATACGTCCCAGACGTTCTGCTCGCCGCCCGAACAGCCGACAAGACCTGCACATAATGCTATAACTGAAGCCATGACGACGGTTATTAATATAATCAAATACTTTTTCATAATTTTTTCCGTATTGTATATTTATCTGTACTTTTAATTCAGCTCAGCTCTTAAGCTTGGAAACACCGCACCTGACCGCCTCTTCGGCAACGGCTTTTGCAACCGTCTCGTGCGCACGTTTATCGTAGGCGTAGGGAAGAATATATTCGGGGGTCAATTCCTCCTCGCTTACGCAGGCAGCTATTCCGTATGATGCTGCCATCATCATCTCGGTGTTTACCGTCTTTGCCCTTACGTCCAAAGCGCCCCTGAAAAGTCCGGGGAACACGAGCACGTTGTTGATCTGGTTGGGGTATTCGGAAGAACCCGTGCCGTGAATGAACGCACCCGCCTCCTTTGCGTCGGCAACCGAGATTTCGGGCACGGGATTTGCCAAGGTGAACAAAATCGGCTTGTCAGCCATTGACCTTACCATATCTTTGGATACTACGTTAGCGGCAGACACGCCGATAAACACGTCCGCGCCCTTCATAGCGTCTGCAAGCGTACCCGTAAGCATATTCCGGTTGGTTACCTTTGCAAGGGCTTGTTGAGCCTCGTTGAAACGGGTATCGCCTTCGGAAATAATTCCAAGTCTGTCGCAGGCGATTATGTCCTTCACGCCAAACTCCATCAAAAACCTTGCAATGGAAATGCCTGCCGCACCTGCGCCGTTTACTACCACCTTTATATCTTCAATCTTCTTGCCTGCAAGTTTTAACGCGTTCAAAAGCGCCGCCGCAACTACTATCGCCGTGCCGTGCTGGTCGTCGTGGAATACGGGAATGTCAAGTTCTTCTTTCAGCCTCGTTTCGATTTCAAAGCAACGGGGCGCCGAAATATCTTCAAGGTTGATGCCGCCGAACGAGCCTGCAAGCAATTTAATCGTATTAATTATTTCCTCAGTATCTTTGGAACGTATGCAGAGGGGATAAGCGTCAACGTTGCCGAACGCCTTGAAAAGCGCGCATTTGCCCTCCATTACCGGCATACCGGCTTCGGGTCCTATATCTCCTAAACCGAGTACTGCGGTACCGTCGGTTATTACGGGTACGGTGTTCCAACGCCTCGTCAGTTCAAAGCTCTTTTCCACGTCCTCGTGAATTGCCATACACGGCTCTGCTACGCCCGGCGTATACGCAAGGGATAAATTCTCCCTGCTGTCAACGGGGACACGGCACTTCACCTCGATTTTGCCTTTCCATTCACCATGCTTTTTCAAAGATTCCTGCCTGTAATTCATAAATTCCTCCGTCATATTATTTTTGTTATTAATTTTCAAAAAAATTTATTTTCTTTCATTGTTTACATTATAAACCCGATATGTTATAATGTGAAATAATAATATAACATAATAAATATATCAAAAACGCATAATTGAAAAAACGGGGCAAAAAATCGGTTTAACCCGGACGGAGGCGCTGAATGAACTATGACTATTACAGAACTTTTTACTATGTAGGCAAGCACAAGAACATAACCAAGGCGGCGCAGGAGATGTTTACCAGCCAACCTGCGGTAACGAGGGCGCTGCAAAATCTGGAAAACGAGCTTGGTTGCCTTCTCTTTATAAGGAATAAAAAGGGCGTAGAATTCACTCAGGAAGGCAGAAAACTGTACGAGTACGTCGCTATTGCATACAGTCAACTTATAAGGGGCGAAGACGAAGTACGCCACGCCGTAAACGTTGAAACGGGTACCATCTACATAGGCGCGTCCGTGACCTCCCTTCACGAATTCCTCTTCAGACTGCTGAACGAATTCCGCCAGAAACACCCGGGCGTAAAAATGAAAATAACCACGGGTTCCAACAACGGCACGATAGAAAATTTGAAAAGCGGACTCGTCGACCTCGCCTTTGTATCAACTCCCTGCAACACGTCCAAGGCGCTTAACACCGTCGTCGTAAAAAGTTTTAAGGACGTACTTATTGCCGGCAACGCCTTTTCCGCAATAAAAAACAGAACGTTGAATCTTAAGGATATAGCCGACTATCCCTATATATGTTTAAGACACGGCATGCAATTACGGCAGTTTCTCGACGACGTTTTTTCAAAGAACGACATTGTTATCACTCCCGACGTGGAAGCGGACGGCGCAAACCTGTTAGTGCCCATGATAAGCCATAATTTCGGCATAGGTTTCGTTCCGCAAGCCATGGCGGACGAGGCGATAAACCGAAACGAAGTATTTAAAGTTCCGCTGGACTACGTTATGCCGAAAAGATATATATGTATGATAACCGACCCACATCATCCGCAGACCAACGCCTCTAAAGAGCTACAATCCTTCGTCATTGAACGTCTTTCTTCAGTTAAGTAAAAATAAG
>CAMAHZ010000038.1 GCA_945834965.1 uncultured Clostridia bacterium
CAGAACGGACTTATCCTTGGGTAGGTTGATTGCACAATTCAAACCTGCAACACCCGTGCCGACTATTATTACATCGTATTTAGACTTGATATCTGCCATACAGCGCCTTTTAAGGTTTAGTTTACCGAAAGTATACACAAAAAGTTTACACCTGTCAAGACAAATGTAAACTTTTTGTAAATAAATGTAAAATGTTCGGTTTTTATAAATTATGTAAATTGCGATAAAACACCTAAAATGCGTTTGCGACAATTTACGCCATTTTTAAAGGTTATAGCCCTTTACCTCCCGAAATAGAATAAGCGTATAGATGAACGCATATAAGGAGATTAGGCTATGAAAATAAGCAAGTTATACGGCAAAAAAATACAGAGCGCAGATGGGAAATTAAGCGGCGTGGTTATGGCGATAAGCTGTAATAAAAACGTGATTGACGGCTATATATGCTTTGACCAAGACGAAAAAGAGTTCTTCGTTAAAGCCGCAGGCGCTAAAATTTTAAAGGATAAAGTAACTTTTAGCGAGCTTGGGTGCGAAGGCAAAAACTCTTTCAGGCTGCGGCTCGGTTTACCCGTATTCACTCAAGGGGGCAAGCACCTTGGCTTTGTTACGGAATGCAGCGTAACGGGTGGAAAGCTTAACGCCGTATTTATCAAAAATAAGAAATATTCCGCAAGTCAAATTCGCATTTTAGACGCCGTTATAGTTACGGCGCCTGAAGATAAAACCCAAGCCGAGCTTGCAGCAAAGAATATGTTTATAGGTGCGCTGTGCGGAAGTTAAAGGCTATAAATCGTACTTTGCCATAAGCTTTAAAAGGGTGTTAAAGGTCTCGTTTAAGTTTTCGCCTTCCTGCGCGGTCAAAGTGCCCTTAACCTTTAAAACGGTAAGCGCCGTCTTAATCTTTTCTAATTCCTGCCTGTCGCCCCTGCCTAAGTTTTTTAAAAGCAGTTTGTCGGCAATGGACGTGGCGTGGTCAAGCCTTACGCCCGACTGCACCGCCGATACGGGGGCTTGAACTTCGGGTATAGGCGGACGGGAAGCAATTGTCTTTAACCCCACCCCTTCCGCTTCGGGGATAAACCGCTCTTTGGGCTTAAACGCAAGCAACACGCCGTAGCACACGATACCCACGCAACGGAAGATTGCGGCGGCGGCGACGGCTTGAGCAAGCGTATATTTGCACAAAAACACGGTTAGCGTTATTGCGGTAAACAAATCTACGAGATATAAAAAGGCTCTTTTTTTTACCGAGCGAACCTTAGGTGAAAAGGCGCAGGAAAAAAGAGCAACAATAAAGATAAAGGCAAACGCACAGACGTCGATTAAAAACAGCAGTGCAAAATCTGCCTTTGCAAATTCCGCGAACACGCTATCGAAAAACTTTGTAATACTTTCCATACGGGTAAATTATATCCGCCCTGCCGTGCGACAGGGCGGATATTTTAAACCTTTTTAGCGAAATTTGACTAACGTTTTATGAAAACATATTGCGGACAATGCCTATTTCACCTTATTCGGGGTTCCGCCTCTTCATAGATGCGAGAAAGAGCAGGAGCCTGCGGATTTTGCGACAGGAGTTTACTAAACGGTAAATGACTAAGCAAAAACGCAAAGGCGACGAACTATTGCGACGCATATATGAAGAGAGCAATTATATGTCAAGGTCAATTTGTTTACAAGCTCTAATATTGATTATAGTACATTTAACCGCACTTTCTTCCAGCCCGTAAATCTTGGCAACCACGTTTTTGTATAACGCCAACTGCGGCGTGTACTTTTTAATAACGCTATCTTGAGTTAAGGACGTATATTTATAGTCGATAACGTGAGCAGAAACCGCCCTGCCTTCCACCCTTTCCACGCATAAAAGGTCGATTGCGCCCTGCACGATTACGCTGTTGCCGTCGTCGGATAAGGACAGGTTTTTAAGGCTTGCCCCTTCCCTTAGGGCGATATATTCCGCCGAAGGAAGTTTGCACAAAAATTCTCTTTCCCTGTATAGCGACTTACCCGAAACGCCGTCGAACGAAGGCATAGAGACTATTTCAGCCAACCTTTGCACGTTCAAAAGCTGAGCTTGGCTTTGGGTGATAAGCCCGTCTTTAAGGAACTTTTCAAGCTCTTTTTCTATACCGCCTTCGTCCTTAATTGAAAAGTCGCAAAGCTCTAAAAACCTGTGATACGCAATACCCGCTTCGGGAGTAGTATCAGAGCCTTCCACCCTTTCGTACTCGTCGTCGAAAAGGGGCTGAGCGTCCTGAATATTATCCCTTTCCCACAACAGCCTTGAAGCCGAGCTTTTTACGGGCAGAGAAATAGCCTGCTCGTAGCCGTAGGTATACCCTGCCGCACTTTTTAGCGTTTGCAAAAGGTTCTCGTCGGGGCGGTCCAAAACGGGCACGGGCGCACCTTCGCGCACGGCGTTTTCTTCGCCGTCCAACTCAAGCTTTCTAAGGGTAAACCCGTCGAAGTTGATAAGCGGCGCATACGAATTTGCAAAAGAAGCGTCTATCCTGTCGTAGGGCTGAACGCTGCTCGTTAATACGTACAGCGCGTATTTCGCCCTTGTAAACGCAACGTACAAAAGGTTGATTTCGTTGCTCAATTCTTCCTTTGCCGTCTCGATAGCGTTAAGCTTTCTTAAAAGCGTCGTGCCGGACACCCTGTCTTCGCCAAAGTATTTAGGCGCAAAGCCGAACCTTTCGTTAAACGGCATATCTTCCTTGGAATCGCCCCTGAAGCTCGTTGCAAGGTCGGCGACAATTACCACGGGGAATTCCAACCCCTTAGACGCGTGCATGGTTAAAACGTTGATACTGTCCGACGCAACCGAAGACGGTGCGGAAATTTTGTTGCCGCCCGCCTTGATTTTTTGTAAAAATGCGTTTAAAGACAGCTCGCCGCCGACGCCGTAGGCGTTACGCTGAAGAGTGCGGAGATAGATAAGCTTTACGGGTGAAGAGAATTCCGCCGCAAAGTCGCCGCGGCTCATAATTTCGTCGATTAGCTTTGCCGCGCCTATGCTGTTTGAAAGGGTACGCAGTTTATTAACCTTGTCCAAAAACGACTGTATCTTTTGAGAAAGCGAGTCGTTTACTTCGGTTGCGTAACGCTTGACCGCGCTGCGGAACAGCTTTTCCGCCTTGTTGAACCTGACTCGTATTTGCACCAACTCGCTCTCTGAAAATCCGCCGAGCGGCGAGAGCATTGCCGACGCCATAGGGATATCCTGCTCGGCATTGTTCAAGTATGATAGAATATCTAACAGCTGAATAATTTCCGGTCTTTGGCAGATATTGACTTCTGCGGCGGCGGCAACGGGGTATTCCGCCGAGAGAGTGCGGATAATTTCCTGCACGCTTGCCGAAGAGCGTTTACGGGTTAATACGCAAATATCCCCCATCTGTACCTTGACTTCCCTGCCTATATCTGCGTCGTAGTAGGTGGAATTTAACGCTTCCTTTACGAGCTTTAACACGGCAAGCGCTTCTCTCGTCGGCTTCTTTGCGGCGACCTTTTCGTTTGCAACCGAGTAGATTTTATCGGCGACTTCTTTGGTATTTTCGTCCTTGTCGTACACGCAGAACTGCGCAACGCCTTTAAAGTTATCGCCGTAGCGAGAGCCGCCGCGCATGGCGTGCCCTGCCGCATAGTCGAAAGAGCAGAAGGGCGGCTTCATCACCTTTGAAAAAACTTGATTTACAAAGTTTATTACGGCAGAACTGCTCCTGAAATTGTCGGGCAGAATTATATAACTGCCCCTGCCGTCAACGCTTTCGCACTTGCCCGTAAAGAATGAAGAACGACTGCCCCTAAAGCCGTAAATTGCCTGTTTTACGTCGCCGACGCAGAAAATATCTTCGCCCGTAGCGTAGGATATTATCTCGTCCTGAATGGGGTTGACGTCCTGATATTCGTCGACGAACACGTATTTGTACTTTTCACGTATCTTGTTTTTTACGTCGTTATCGCAGTCGTCGCCCCTTAAAAGCCTTAAGCTGTACTGTTCCAAATCGCCGAAGTCCAACTTGCCTTCCGAACGCTTAACTTCGGCATATTCCCTATCGAATTCAAATAGAAGATTGCAGAACGCAACCGCGAGCTTGCCGCTTTCAAAAAAGCGCAACCTTTCGCCCTGCTCTTCGTAATCGGTAAGTTTTTTGAATTTTTCCTTTACGTTTTCACAAAAATCTTTAAAGAGCAAATCTTCGTCCGCTTTGCCCGAAGGTCGCCTTAGCGCGGTCAATTTTTGGGGTGCGTTAAACAGGTTTGGCGATTTTACGTAGCCGCCTATATTCTGGCGCAAGTCGTCTAAAATCTGAAAAAACTTCGGGTCGTCTTTGAGTTTTGCAAACTTAACTTCAAACTCGTCGATAGCGCAAATAACGTTTTCAAGCTTTTCGTTGACAGCCGCCTTTATGCGGGCGCATACTTCCAAAAAGCCATTTTCGGTGTAGGTCTCTTCCTTTGCCCGCTCTAAAAGCAGTCTATAGTCGGGGCATATTCTCACCTTTTCGTACGCGTCGGAAAGCATCGTGCGCACGGGCTTGTCGCTGCGCTTTCTCTTAAGCCTTTGAAGTAGCATTAAAAACTCTTCGTCGGCGGCTTTATACTTGCTTTCAAAGACGGCGTCCATAGCCCTTTCCTTAAGCGCCGCCCTTTCGGCTTCGTCGGCAATGACTTCGAAAGACGAGTCTATCTGCAATTCGTAGAAATACGTCTTGACCAACCTTGAGCAAAATGCGTCTATCGTGCTTATATCGGCGGTGTTAATCTTGCCGAGCTGTCTGCGAAGGTGATTGCGCGTCTCGCTATCTTCGGTGTTCAGCCTTTTAACGAGTTCCGAGCGCAGTTTGTCCTTCATCTGCGCCGCCGCCTTTTTGGTAAAGGTTACGCACAATACGTTGTCTAAATCGACTCCGCCGCAGATTATATCGGCGAGCCTTTGAATCATTACGGTCGTCTTGCCTGCGCCTGCCGAAGCGGAGACCATAACTTCGCCCCTTGCCGCTATTGCCGCGGTTTGTTCAGCCGTCGCTTTCATAACTCTTCACCCCCGCCGTTTAAGTCTTTATCGCCGCCACCTTGCAAATCTTTTTGACTGCGCACTATCTCGGCAATAGTAGTACAGTTCGCCTTTTTCTTCTTCCTTACGCCGTCGACTTCCGCGTCATATCCGCACAAGCCCTTTAAATTGCAAGAATCGCACGCCTTTTCCACGGGCGAAGGCGATATCTCGCCTGCAAGCATTTCTCTGCCGCCCTGCTCGAACAGCTTGTTTGAGTACTGCAAAAAGTACTTGAAATCTTCACTGCTCATAGCCCTGTCAAGCTTTCTGCCGTTGAGATACGCCCCCACGAGCTTACTCTGCCCCTTCTCTTCTACGAAGCGGTCGGAATGGGTTACCACGTCTTCGCTTCCGTCCATAAAGCCCTGCAGGGTAAAGCCGTTTCCGTCGTCCGAATAGTCGACGTTGGCAGGGAAGTAGTATGCGCCGACGGGGCGCCTATCCTTTGCCGCGGCGGAAAGATACAGCGGAAGTTGCAGTTTTAAACCCATATAGTAGGCGTCGGCTTCGGCTTTTACTGTACCCGTCTTATAGTCGATAACCCTGACCATATCGTTAAAGCTATCCACCCTGTCTATTCTGCCGCTTAAGCTTACGCCGCCAGCCGCCGTCCTGCACACCGTTTCCACGCTCTCCACCCTGAAGTCGGAATTAAAAATCTGTTCGTATGCGGCTTTAGCCACTTCGCCCGCTTCTTCCACGAGCGAGCTTGCCGCATAGCCTGCCGCACCGTCTCCTTCGGGTACACAGTAAGCCGCCGACGAAAGCAGCTCTTGCGCCTTGGCTTTTGCAAAGCAAGCGCACTCTTCCTTATCCTTAAACGCCGTACTGTTTTCGGCGACCTGTTTTAATACGTCGTGAATTAAATTGCCTGCGTCTAACGGGCGGAAAGCGCCTTCCCTTCGCTCGTTAAGGCGCAAGCCCCTTTGTGCGAACGACTTGTAGGGGCAGGAATAATAGGTCTCCAAATCGGTCGGCGAGACGTCGCCGCCGTATAAAAGACTTATATCAGCCATACCTTGTTTGACTACGGGGAAACACTCTTTACAGCCGTTATTAAACTGCTCTTTAAGCATTGAGTAGATTGAAGAAACGCTTTCAACCCTGTCGCAATAGGGGTCGGCAACGTACTGGGCAACCCTTCTTATCGCAGGCGCAGGGCGGCAGACGGAGTACGCAAAATAATCTGCCGACGAGAAAATTTCCTTAGTCGTGCGCACCTTTATAGGCTCGCCGTTGCAGGTGAACAGCTTTTTTGCGTAGTCGAAAATTTCGCTTGCGCCCTGCTCTTCTCCGCCGCAACGCACAGGGTAGACCAAATATAATTTTTCGCTGAACGCACTTAAGTTCAGCGCAGTCGTCTCTTTAATTCTCAAGTTGACCTGAGAGATTTTAGGGGACACGGCAAGCTTGACCTTTTCCATCGAAGTCAACTCGGCGTCGGTCAAAATTGCGGTATCGGGCGACGCGGAAGGCACTCCGCCCGTCAAGCCGCCGATAATCAGCACCTTACTGCCGGCGTTCGTGCAAGCCGATAAATCGCCGATAAAGACTGCGTCCTGCTTGGGGGGGATTAGCGAAATTTGCGCCGCGCTAAAGCCGCTTTTTAAAATTTTAGCAAATTCCCGAACGGCGTACTTTTCGCCAAGCGTAAGCTTTTGAGCTTCGTCTAAGACGGCTATCGTCTCTTCGTACGCCCTTTTGGACATAGAGCCGATAGACGCAAATCCGCAACCTTCAGCTTCTTTTGCCATCTGCTCGAGCCTTGACTTGCAGTCGAACAACTCCAACAGCTTCCTTACGCCGTCGCAAAAGCGTCCGCCTTCCGCGTCCGACGAAGGCAAAAGCTTTAGCCCTGCAACGAAGGCTTTACGCACTCTCTCTGCTCTTTGTTCGTCTAAACCGGCTTCACTAAGGCATATATCGGGGTTAACGGCTTTTTTAACGCCGCCCCTGCCCGTAACCGCACGCAGCATATAGTTGATAAAGATATCCTTATCGCCCCTTATATCGTCGCTTTCAAACGTGAACAAGGGCGAGCTTACTACCGAAATCACACTGCTTTGGCGGCAACCGTCCGCCGCGCAGGTTAGATAGTTTAATAAAAATTCGCAGATAGCGTGCGACGATAGGGGATAGCGCCTGTCCACGTAATAGGGTACGCCGTACTCTTCAAACACCCTTTCCAAAACGGGCTGAAAGGAATTGACGTCGGGCAGCATTACGGAAATATCTCGATAGCGCACCTTATCTTCCTGTACGGCTTTTAAAATCGCCGTCGCAAACAAGGCGCACTCGTCGTCATCGTCCATCGCTTCGACAAGGTTTATCTGCCCCGACGGCACGTCTACAGCCGTTGCGCTGTGAAAGCTTTCAGGCTCGAACACGCACCTTCTAATCTGTTCCGCCGCAGGGCAGAGAGTTGAAGGAAGATTAGTAATATTTACCTTTTGTCCGCACTCCTTAGCAAGCGAAATAAAGGTCGCCCACGCTTCGTTGACGTACTTGCTTATATCGCCGTTGCCGCCGATAAAAATACCGCTGACGTTTTCAGCAGTTTCAAGGCACGCCTTAACGGCTTCCGCCACGGACGAAGTAAACGCCTGAAAGCCGAGAATAACCACGTCTGCACCGATAATTTTATCGCTGTTTCTAATCAAATCGGGCAACCGCCTTAAGTAGGCGTTTCTGTCTACCACGCCGTTTTCCTTAAGGTATTCAAAGTACTCTCTGTACAAAAGCTGTAAATCGAACAGCTTGCGGGAGAGCAGGTTTTCGCCTTCTACCGCACATTCAAGGTCGTCGGGCGAAATCTGGGACGAGTATAAAAGGGCAATCGTGTCGTACACGTCCTGCGCCGCGTCCGCCGTAGATAAGCGGTTGAACAGCTTGAGTTTACCCTTGTTTTTTTCGATTAAACGGCTTATCGCCATTGCCGAACCCTGACTTGTCAACACGTCGTCGCATCTGCCGCCCGTTGCGCTCAAAAAGCGCGATAAGGTGTAGATTGAAACGGAAAACGTGCCGCCAACCTGTTCGCAGACCGCCCTTTCCGCCACGAGCGACAGCCTGTCTTCACACAAGACGATTAGCCTTTTACCTTCTTTTCCGTCCCTTTCAGCGTGAGCGGCAACTATATTTTTAAAACTTGTAAGCGCCGCACCGAGATAGGGTGCAATAATAACTTCTGTCATAGCTATATTATAACACATCAATAACCATTTTTTTAACTATTTGTGTCCAAAAAAGATTTACAATTAAAAAAATTATATGCTATAATTTTAGATATGAAAAGCGCAAAGAAAATTTTAGCTACAATTTTATTAGCAGGCGGCGTAATTTCAGTTGCAGGCTGTTCCGGCGGTGCGGTTTATTCGTCCACTTCCACTACTGCAAACTGGAACGTTGCTACTTCTACTACCGTTGAAAAAAATTTGACTGAATTCTGGCGTAGCCACAAGGAAGTCGCTACCTATTCTATAAGTCAGACGGATAGCGCTAACAACAGCTACTCCGTTAAGTACGATACGGAAAGTGCCGACACGAAATATACCACTTGCTTCTATATGGATAAAAACGACTACGACTGGGGCGCAAGCAACCTGCCCGACGGCGTGAAAATCACGTCTGCGGAGACTGCCGCACCCAAGGACCCCGTTTACGTCTTTGAGACGACGCTTACCGTTAAGGGCAAGTACGTGCTTGCTTCCACTAAGGAAGAAGTTGCGTTTAGCGACAGCGTAGTAACAACTTGCAAGTACCGCCTTGCAGGGGAAAGCCTTAAACCCGTATATTCTTTGCAGACTATTAAAAGTACTGCGCCCAACACCCTTACCGCAACCAACAAGGAAAGTATGTACGTAGAAACGGACGCCGTGTTTGAAACCTTTTATAACAGGGATTGCAACAAAGCGGTCGTAAAGACTACGGACAATAAAAACAACTCCAACTCAGGTGAAAAGACGGTTACGCTTGAAGGGCTCGTATTCGACAACTGTCAGCTTCCCTTTGCACTCAGGGCGTTCAGCTTAAGCGGCACCAAGTCGTTTAGCATTTGCTCGCCCCAGAACGGCAACGCACAGGGCGCAACCATCTCCTGCCAGACGGCGGCAGAGCTCAACGCCGAAACCGACGCACAGGTTATCAATGCGCTGAACAACGTGAAAGACGGAAACGGCAACAAGGTTGAAGATTATATCTTCTTCGACGGCACGGCTTCTAGCCCTGACGCCAACGCAAGGCAAATCCGCTTCCACAACGTAGGTATCGGCATTAACGCAGATATGAAGGGAAGTAACGTAGTTTACAGCTACGCCGCTGTTGAAAATGCAGACGCCAACACGACGCGTGCGGTACTTTTAAAGATGACCACGCCTTTATCCTTCGGCTTAGGCACCGTTTACTACACCCTTAAGGATTTATCGCTTATCAGCCACTAATTTTTAAAT
>CAMAHZ010000039.1 GCA_945834965.1 uncultured Clostridia bacterium
AATCCCATAATCCCAACCCGTCATTGCGAGCGCAGCCGTAGGCGAAGCGCGGCAATCCAAGACGGTTAATGGCGGACAAACCACCCGCTTGACGGGAATTAATTAGGTCAAGAGCTTAAGCAATTAAGAAACTTCGCTGTGGTCGCACCACAACAACAAAAAAATTCAATTCAAGAGAAAAAATATATGGTAAATTTAGAATTGTACAGGGTTTTTTACACGGTAGCAAAGTGCGGTTCGTTGACGAAAGCCGCAGACGAGCTTTTCATCTCACAACCTGCCGTATCGCAGGCAATCAAGCAGTTGGAAACTCAGCTCGGCACAACGCTTTTCAACCGAACGCATAGGGGTATGGAGCTGTCTCTGCAGGGCGGCAAGCTCATCTTCAAGCAGGTGGAAGAGGCGTTAAAACTTTTAGACGACGCCGAACAAAAGCTAACCGAACTTCAAACGACTGCGACAGGCACTATAAGAATAGGCGCAACCGACGCAATCTTTTCCAACGTGTTGGCGGATAAAATCGTCAAGTATAACGTAAAATATCCCGGCGTAAAAATCGACCTGATTACGGGCACCACGCCTGAAACGCTCGAACAGCTCAAGACCAACAAGTGCGACATAGCTTTCGTGAATATGCCCGTGGAAGATAAGGACGTAAACCTTACGGGTACGGTTGCTCACCTGACCGACGTGTTCGTCGCAGGCAGGAAGTACGACTATTTAAGGGAGACGGAAGTCAACCTCTCCGACCTGCAGGAATTTCCCCTGCTTATGATAGAGAGCAACACGATTGCAAGAAAGTCTTTAACCGCCTACACGCAGACTTTGGGCGTAAAGTTGCACCCCGATATAGAAGTAGAAAACTGGGACTTAATGCTCAAGTTCGTCACCTGCGGAATGGGCATAGGCTGCGTTCCTCGCGAATACGCTATGCCGTATTTGGAGAAGGGGGAGATTTTCGAAGTTAAGGTAACTCCTTCGCTTCCCGTCAGGGGAGTGGGTATAGCCCTTCCCAAAAACACCCCGGTGCAGTTTGCGTTAAAAGAGTTTATCGCAATGTTCAAGTAATTCACCTGACCAAACTAAAAAAGGTTATAAAGAAAAAACAGCCCGACGGCACGCTCGTGCCGTCGGGCTGTAAAACTATTCACCTTAATCTCGGCTTCCCTAAAGAATGTGGGAAGTGGGTCGTGCCTAAGCACGAGCCGATAGAGTTTGAAAATTAAAAACTAAATTGTTAATTCATTAAGCCATATATGGGGGTCAATCGGCTAAAAGGTCGCCCATATTATACTTGCCTGCGCCCTTGCCTGCAAGCCATTTTGCCGCCTTGATAGCCCCTGCCGCAAATACCTTTTTACTTCTTGCCGAGTGGGAAAGGGTGATAATCTCGTCTTCGCCGCAGAAGTCAACTTCATGCTCGCCGACAATCGTACCGCCGCGTACTGCGTGTATACCTATCTCGTTGCCGCGCTTGCCGCAAATTCCTTCTCGTCCGTTCACGTAGGGTTTAGCGTTATCAAACGCCTGATTTGCGCTGTGCGCAAGCATAAGCGCCGTGCCGCTGGGTGCGTCGACCTTTTGCGAGTGGTGTTTTTCGATTATTTCAATGTCGAATTTTTCGCCAAGCGTTTCAGCCGCCTGTTTAACGAGCTTGCATAAAAGGTTAACGCCTAACGAAAAGTTGGCCGTCCTAAATATTGCAACTTTTTTAGCCGCTTCGTCTATTTTAGAAAGCTGTTCGTCGGTAAAGCCCGTAGAGCCTATTACGACGGGTACGTTGTTTTTTATTGCGTACTCAAGCTCGCCGTCAAGCGCTTTGGGGGAAGAGAAGTCGATAATAACGTCGGGCTTATCGTTGCCATCGCAGGGCAATTCGGAAAAGCTTTTTACCGTTTTAACGCTATTGCTTTCGCCCATCGGGTCAACGCCGCAGATTGCAACCGCCTCGTCGTCGCTATCCAAAAGGCTTAAAATGTTTGCGCCCATCTTGCCGCAGGCGCCGCAAACCGCTACCTTAATCATAAGTGTTCAACCCCTGCAATTTTAATACATTCGTCCATAATCTTCTTATGTTCGCTCTCAAGCTCGGTCAAGGGTGCGCGGGGGATACCTGCGTCCAAACCGATTGCACAGCAGCCGTACTTTGCAGGAATGGGGTTAACTTCGGTAAAGCAAGCGTCGATTAAGGGCAAAAGCTTATCTTCAATCTCGTTCGCCTTATCCAGCTTGCACTCTTTAACGAGAGTGTAAACTTCTTTAACCTGCTTGGGCGCAATGTTGGAAACGACCGAAATAAGTCCTGCACCGCCTATTGCAAGAATGGGTAAATTCAGGTTGTCGTCGCCTGAATATAAATCCATCTTTCCGCGAATACGTCTCATCGTCTCGCAAATCTGTTCCATATTGCCGCAAGCTTCCTTAATGCCTGCCATGTTGGGGATTTGGGCAAGAGCTTCCGCCGTAGCAGGCAGAATGTTCACGCCCGTCCTTCCGGGTACGTTGTAGGCAATAACAGGAATGTTTACGCTTTCGCAAATGGTCTTGTAATATTCGATTATGCCCTTTTGAGTGCATTTGTTGTAGTAGGGTGTAACGCATAAAAGCCCGTCTGCGCCCAACTCTTCGGCAAGTTTGCTCGCCTTAACGGCGTTTGCCGTGCAGTTGCTGCCCGAACCGAATACGACCTTCGCCCTTTTATTGACGTACTCAACCGAAAACTTCATAACGGCAATCTTTTCTTCTTCGGTCATAGTGGCGGGCTCGCCCGTGGTGCCAAGAATAACCAACACGTCCGTACCGTTTTCAATTTGGTAGTCAATCATTTTACCGAAAACTTCAAAGTTTACGCCGCCGTCAACGTGGAAGGGGGTAACCATAGCCGTAGCCGTTCCGTTAAAAAATCCTTTCATAAATATAACCTCTTAATATTTCGGGTCTGTCTTATTTTTGGTCGTCGCCTGACCAAGCCTTAAATTAGTCGAAATAACCCTTTGCCGCAAGCAACTCTGCAAGAAGTACCGCGCCGCCGGCAGCACCCCTTAAGGTGTTGTGAGAAAAGCCGATAAATTTATAATCGAACAGGTTATCTTCTCTCAGTCTGCCTGCGCAAACCGCCATACCGTTTTCGGTGTTTCTGTCAAGCTTAGGCTGGGGGCGGTTGTCTTCTTCAAAGTAGTGAATGAATTGAGCGGGTGCAGAAGGGAGCTTAAGTGTCTGGGGTTCGCCTGCAAATTCCGCCCATGCGGCTAAGATTTCTTCCTTAGAAGGCTTGTTTTCAAAGCTTACGAAGCAAGCCGCGGTGTGTCCGTCGCTTACGGGCACTCTCAAGCATTGAGCGGTAATGGTGGGTGCGCTTGCAGGTACGATTTTGCCGCCTGCCACTTCGCCCCAAATCTTTAAAGGCTCTTTCTCGCTCTTTTCTTCTTCGCCGCCGATATAGGGGATAACGTTGTCCAAAATTTCAGGCATAGTTTCAAACACTTTACCTGCGCCGGAAATTGCCTGATAGGTGGTAACGGCTGCACACTTGATACCGAATTTCTTCAAGGGGTGGAGAAGGGGTACGTAGGACTGCAAAGAGCAGTTGCTCTTAACGGCGATAAAGCCGCGCTTAGTGCCAAGGCGCGCCCTTTGAGATTTGATAACTTCCAAGTGGTCTGCGTTTACTTCGGGGATAATCATAGGAACGTCGTCGGTAAACCTGTGTGCAGAGTTGTTGGAAACTATAGGGCATTCAAGCTTTGCGTATTCTTCTTCCAAAGCGCGGATTTCGTCCTTTTTCATATTGACTGCGCAGAAGCAGAAGTCGACCTGAGAGGCAATCTTTTCCTTATCAGCCGAAGCGTCTAAAACGACTACGTCCTTAAGCTTTTCGGGCATAGGCGCAGTCATAAGCCACTTTTTAACCGCGTCTTTATACTTTTTACCTGCGGAATTTGCGCTTGCCGCAAGGCAAACGGGTTCAAACCAAGGGTGGTTTTCAAGCAAGGTTGCAAAGCGCTGACCAACCATACCGGTTGCGCCGATAATACCCACTTTATACTTTTTCATATAGTTTATTCCTTCTTAATAATAATTGTTAATTTTTGTCTAAATAAAAAATACGGCGCAAAGGTGTGCGCCGCAAAAAAGGTTTAAGCCTTACTAAATGCAAATAGCGCAACACGTAAAGTGACAGTCACACGGGTATTAGCCCGTATGCCCAGCCGTTGGCAGATTTTGCCATACGACTTCGGCGGAGATGCCCTTTTTCAATGCGGTCAAGCTCTCACTTGACTAAAGCAAAAGATACTAATGCTCGTCCGCTCCTCTATTTAGCTATGATATAATAACACAAGCGTATATAAATGTCAAAGTTTTTTTCAATCGGTATTAAAATCAATTGAAAAATATTTAACTATGCTGTATAATTATAGCAATATAATCTATAAAACGAGTAGTTTTACGGTTTACTATAGGAGTTTGAATTTAATGGCTCAAGCAAAGGCTCAAACAAAATCTCAATCAAAAGTCAGTTCGTTAGAAGGCAACGAGATAGAAGAAGGTTACGTCCGCACCCACGCACCCGTAAAGGGCAGATGGGGGGATACTTGGAATATCTTTAAAAATAACTTCGTGCAGTTCGTAATAATCAACGTGTTTACGTTGTTATTCTTCGTGCCGGGTATTGCCGTTGCGTATTTCAGGGGCGCGTACATTTCGCAGATGGGGTTGGTTTATCCCTTCTCGAACAACGCGTTGGGCGTATATCCCATAACGCCCGGTATGGTCGGCTCGGCAGAGAGTATCACTCTCTCGGCAGACCTGCTCTTCATTTCGCTTCTTGTCGTGGCAGGCTTAATCGCTTCCGTGGGTATCGCCGGCGCGTGCTACGCAACCAAGAAAATGATTAACACCAACGGTCAGTTCCACTTAAAGGACTATTTCAAGGGTATCAAAGTAAACTACTTTAACGTTGTTTTCCCCGTGACCGTATTTATGATATTCATCTTCGGCAGCTTCTGCGTTTCGGACTGGGCAAAGTGGCAGATAGCTCTCGGGTATTCCAAGGGGGGACCCATAACCGCTCAGGTATTTATGATAATAGCAACCGTTCTCGTCGGAATTATTATGATGTGGATTTTGGCGGTCGGCGTAAGCTACAGGGTTAAGTTTAAATACCTTATCAAAAATTCCTTCGTACTCTTTTTAGGTACGGTTGTTCAAAGCGTCTTTATGATAGGCTTTTCGCTTATCCCTGCTTGGTTCTTGCTTATAGGCACAACGTCTCAGTTCTTCCTTGTAATCGGTTGCATTATCTATATTTTCATAGGTTTCTCGTTTACGATTTTATGCTGGATGGCTTATACGCAATGGGTGTTCGATATGTTTATCACCCCTGCCGTTAAGAGCGAGGAAGAGGCGAGAAAGGCAAACTTATCCCCCAAACAGCTCGCCGCTGAAAAGCTTGAAGACGAAAAGGCGGCAGCCCGTGAGATTCTCGCCGCCGGCAGGAGCGAGCTCGTCGGCAGACCCCTTCGTCCTATCGAGGGCGGCACTCAGGTTGCAGAAGTCGGCATTGCGTTCAGCCGTGCAGACGTTGCAAGGGTGGCTAATGACAGGGCAAAAATAAGCGACGAAATTAACGCTTATTACGAAGAGCACAAGGGCGAAGCAAAGTACGTAGAGTACGAAAAGATGTTTGCCGAAAGAGAAAAGGCGTTGACTACAAATAACGGCAAAAAGAAGAAAAAGGTCAACAGAAACAACCTGCTCGGCAACTAAAAAAAATCGTTAAAACAAAGCGCAATATGCGCCCTAAAAAAACAAAGACGACTGCGGCTATACTTTATGGTCGCAGTATTTGTTAAGGCGGGGTAGTTTCGTCTACTCTATGGTCGCAGTATTTGTTAAAAGGCAAAAACGCAAGGTGAATTATTAGTCGGCAAAAAAACCAAACTTAAATTGTACGGGCATAAGCCGAAATTGAAAGGTAAACTATGGATAGCATAAAGAGATTTTTGGCGTTTTCGGGCAACGTTCAGGTCACGGTACTTAATACGACCGCACTTGTAAATAGGGCGATAGAAATTCATTCGACTTCGCCGTCTGCGTCCCGAATTTTGGGCGGTCTGTTAACCTGTTGCGCCTACTTTGCGTCCGGCATAAAGGGTATGAAGGGCGCGGTTTCAATAACGGTCAAGGCAAAGGACGGCGACGGTGCCGTGTCGGTATCTTCCGACGCGCTTTTGCACGTACGCGGCTATGCCGACGGCAGCTGCACTCAAACGCTTAAAGGCGGCTCTTTAACGGTGGTCAGGGAAGACGGCTTTTCCCAACCCTTCGTCGGAACGTGCGAAATCTCTTCCGACGATATATCCGACGCCTTCGCCAAGTACTTTCAGCAGAGCGAGCAAATCCCAACGGCGGTAAAGGTGGGCGTTAAATTAGACGATAGCGGCAAGTGCGTTAGTGCGGGCGGACTGATAATTCAGCTTCTTCCCGACGCCGACGACGATGAAACGGCTGCTGCAGGGGACGCCTTTTACGCCTATTGCGACGATAGTTCAAACTCGGACTACACCCCCGACGAGATAGTAGAAAAATTCTTTAAAGGTTCGGTAAACGGCGAAATTATCGAAGTAAACCCCGTCTATAAATGCAACTGTTCCGAACAAAAAATCAGGGGCGTGCTTGCTTCGGTAGGCAAAGCCGAGCTTTTAAAAATTTGTGAAGAGCAAGGTGTGGTCAAGGTGCATTGCCACTATTGCAATACCGATTACGTATACGATAAAAATTCCATCGAGGAAAACTTTTAATTGATGAAGAAAACAGCCGAAATAGATTTCAGCGCAGACAGGTTGCTATCTATTGCCGCCGACAGCGTGGAACAGCACAACTATATCAAGGCGTTAAAAATGCTTAATAAAAACGCCGTCCTCAACGGCAACGACGAGGACTCTTATTTGCTGTACGCTGAAATTTTCGACGATTTGGGCTTGAACGAAAAGAGTATAAACGGTTGGTTTAAATATTTAGATTACGCAGGCGACGGTGCGGACTTTGCCGAAGCTTACGAAGGGCTTGCCGTCGGATTTATGAGCTTAGGGCAGGATAATTTTGCCGCATACTATTATAACAAGCTCTTAATGGAAACCGAAAAGGAACTAAGCCCCCAGAATAGAAAGGAAATAATCGACGCCTTTTTGTTAAAGGAAAAGCCAGCCCTTCGCTTTGCCTGGCCTGCAAAGCTTGCAGATTATACGGCAGAGCTAAGTAAGGGTATCGACTTAATGCGCGCAAACGATTTTGAAGGCGCGATTGCCGAATTTGAAAAGGTCGGCGAAGGCAACGAAAAGTACTTCACCGCACGCAATTATATCGCAATGTGCAACATTATTGCAGATAGGAACGACGACGCGGAAAAAGAGTGCTTGCATATACTTGAAGGCGACCCGAATAACGTTCACGCCTTAACTACGCTCTCTGCGGTCAAGAGCCAACAGCGTAAGTGGAACGAAGCAAAGGAGCTTGCCTATAAGCTTTTAAAGCTCAACACGACCGATAGCGAAGATATGTACAAAATCGCCACCGTCTGCTGTGAAAACAAGATGCACGAAGAAGCTTACGACCTTTTCTGCCGTATGGACGACCACTTTGCCTACGACTGTTCGTTCCTGTTTTTCAAGGCGATTGCGGCGTATAACAGCGATAAAATCGAAAAGAGTATACAGATTTTCGACACGCTTTTGACGATATATCCCAACGCCGTAACGGCAGATTACTGGTACTACGTAGTGCTTGAAGAGAGCAAAAAACCCTTTGAAAAGAGAAGGGAGTTGGAGTATTTTTACCGCCTTCCCCGTTCGGAATGTGAAGCGAATATCGCCATGCTCTCCGCGTTCACCCATTTAACCGATTTAAACGCCCAAAAGCTTTTAAAGGAAGCGGATATTTCGGGCGCAATTCACTGGTGTATGGACGAAGGCGAGCCCAACTCAACCGAAGAGCTGCGTTTAGTCGGTGCGTTCGCCGCGCTAAAGGGCGGTTTAGACGACACGGTTAGGGACGTTTTGTTGGATAGCTTTATGCCCGACCACGTAAAGCTTGAATTGCTCTCGGGCAGAGTACAGCAAAATAGAGAAGGCGTGTACGGAATAGTCGTTTGCAATATGTACAAGAGCGTGACCATCTTAAGGGTAGAGCTGGGAAGAAAAAAACGCAAGGCGTTTTTGCACGCCTACGGCTTGGCGTATTCCCGTTTCGCCATTTTAGACGAGACTTATTTCCTTAAAATTGCCGCCGCAACGGAAAATTTGTACAAAAAATTAGAGAGTGAAAACGGGTTGGACGAGTGCAAGTCCGTGCCCGATATCGCCGCCGCAATAATCAAGTTTTCGCAGATTAAGGAAGAGCTTTCGCTTGCACAAATTTGCGACTTTTTCGGCGCGGATATAAATAAAGTAGAAAAAATAACAGGTGATAGGCTATGAAAATTTACGACTTCGACGGTATGTTTGACGAAAAACTGTCCGAGTACATAAATAAACATTCGGGCGAGTATAAGGAAAAGGAATGGGAAGATATCGTTCCTAAAATGTACGCCCGTTTCGGGGATACGACCATAAAGTCTTTAGGCAAATCGCCTAATCAATATTACGCCGAAATGGACGATAAACAGCTCGTTTCTCAGTTAAAATCGCATTTAAAGAACGAAGTACCCGTAAGCCTGTTTTTATTCAACGCGATAGAAGCAAGGGATATGGACGAATTGCTCCTGCCGCTTTTATACGGCACTCAGGACGAGATTGCCTGCGCTCTCAACCTTATCGGCGTAAGCAAAGCCGCCCTGCCCGAGTATATGCGCCTTTTAACCACGTCGGAAGATGAAGATATTCAAAACACCTGCGTAGACAACATAAAGGAGCTTGCCGACGATATTAAAGAAGAAGCTCTTTCCTACTACGAAAAGGGCGTGCAAAAGGAATATATGCTTGAAATTCTCTCCCGCTGCGTGATAAAGGACGAGAGAATTTTCGATATTTTATTAAAAGAATTCCGCGTCTCGGCGGAAAATTTGTCTATGCACGCAAGCTATTTGGCGGCGTACGGCGACGAAAGGGCGTTGCCCTATTTGCTCGATAAAATCGACGAAGAAGGCATAACCTTTATAGAGTATCAGGAACTTAAGTATGCAATCGAAAGCTTAGGCGGCAGCTACGAAAAGGAAAGGGACTTCTCGTCCGACCCTTACTACCAGCTCGTCAAGGGACGCAACTCAAGCGAAGTAGATATTTTCTCTGCGTTCAACGGTGACAAAAAGGATAATTAAGAAAAGGATAATAAAAAGGCGTGTAACAGGTAAAGCCCGTTGCACGCTATTTTTTT
>CAMAHZ010000040.1 GCA_945834965.1 uncultured Clostridia bacterium
TTTAAATAATTTAATGAGACGCGCACAAAGCGCACTTTTTATTAATCTCTTCCGCTGTCTTTGATAAGCTTTTTAAGTAGCGCCATATTGCGCCTTGAAGGCATCTTCTCCAAGCGGTATTGCCAGTTGCCCGTAGGGGTCGAAGGAATATTCATACGGCAGGAATTATCTTGCCCTAAAATATCCTGTATGGGCAGAATTACCATATAGGACTTGCTATACGCCGCCGATTTACACAGCGCCCAAGCAACGTCCTGTTCGGTAACCAACGGCTCGTAAATGCCCTGCTCCTTCATAGAAGCACGAAGTCTTTTCTTGAACGCCGCATACTCTTCTTGGGAAAGCTGTTTAATATATCCGACAGCCGTGTCGTTATCGTGAGTACCCGTATAGGTTACGGAATTTTCTACGATATTTTTAGGCAGGTACGAGTTAGTATCGCTGCCGTCGAAGGCAAAGAGCAGGATATTCATACCGGGAAGGTTGCATCCGTCCCTTAACCCTATTACGCCGTCGTCCAAAATGCCCAAGTCTTCGGCGATAATCTCGGTTTTGCCAAGGCGTTTTTCAATCTCGTCGAAGAACTCCTTGCCGGGGCCTTTTTCCCACTCGCCTTGAGTTGCGTCCTGCGCGTCGGCAGGGATTGCATAGTAGCGGTCGAACCCCCTGAAATGGTCGATACGGATTACGTCGTACATCTCTTTAGCCTTAGCTATCCTTGCCATCCACCAGCCGTAATTTTCCGCCTTAGCCGCGTTCCAGTTATACAAGGGGTTACCCCAAAGCTGACCCTTTGCCGAGAAATAATCGGGGGGAACGCCTGCCACCTTAACGGGCTTTAAATCTTCGTCGAGCTGGAAAAGCTCCGGACGAGCCCACAAATCGGAAGAATCGTAGGCAATGTACAGGGGAATATCGCCTATTATCTTAATCCCCAAGCCGTTGACGTACTTTTTTAACGCCTGCCATTGACGGTTGAATTGATACTGCACGAACAGCCAGAAACAGTAGTCGGCACGATAAACCGAATTTCTGAATTCGTACATAGCCAAATGCTCTTTGTACTTGTACGCGTCGGGGAAGTTATAAAAGCTGTCGCCATAACGATTTTTAAGCGACATAAACAGGGCGTAATCTTCGTACTCGCCGCTGTTAATGAAGTCGACGAACGCCTGCGAACGGATATTGAAGCGGGAATATGCCTTAATCAACAGCTCGTAATGCTTTTCTGCAACCTTGTCGTAATCGACCCTTTGGCAGGGTGATTTAGCAGACTCCAACTCGCTCTCGTCCAAAAGCCCCTGCCTTTGAAGGTCGACCAAGTCGATAAAATAGGGGTTGCCCGAATTACAGCAGACGGACATATAGGGCGAATCGCCGTACATCGTCTGTTGCAGGGGGAGAATCTGCCAGTACTTTACGCCTGCCTTTTTCAAAAGGTCTGCAAACTCATACGCTTCTTTACCGAGCGAGCCTATGCCGAATTCGTTCGGTAAGGACGAAATGTGGCATAAAACCCCCAAGCCTCTCTCTTTTTTCATCATAATAATTCCCCGTTAGTTTTATCTTACGTTATATTATTTGCTTAAAAGTTTTTTTATTCTTGAAACCGCTTCCTGCGTGGTTTGACTGCTGCCGAAAGCCGTTAAACGAAGGAAGCCTTCGCCGTTTTTGCCAAAGCCTGCGCCGGGCGTGCCGACGACCTGAGCTTCGTTTAAAAGTAAATCGAAGAACTCCCAACTGCCCATATTGTTGGGACACTTTAACCAAATATAGGGCGAATTTTTACCGCCCGTATACCAAATACCAAGCTCGTCCATGCACTTTGCAATGGTTGCGGCGTTTGCCTGATAGTACGCAATATTTTCCTTAATCTGCGCCATACCTTCTTTGGTGAACACAGCCGCCGCGCCTGCCTGAATGATATAGGGCGTGCCGTTGTATTTGGTAGCCTGACGCCTGTACCACAGCTTGTTGGCGTTAAGCCCGTCGCCGCCTAATTCCTTAGGGATAATCGTACAGCCGCAGCGAACGCCCGTAAAGCCTGCAATTTTAGAGAACGAATAGAACTCGATTGCACAGCCCCTTGCACCTTCTATCTGGAAGATTGAACGAGCCGCACCCTTTTCGGTGATAAAGCTCTCGTAAGCGCAGTCGTATAAAATAACCGCACCCTTTTTTAACGCGTAGTCCACCCACTCTTTAAGCTGTGCAACAGAGTACGCCGCACCCGTGGGGTTGTTGGGCGAGCAGATATAGATTATATCGCAGTCCACGCTATAGTCGGGCATAGGCAAAAAGCCGTTTTCCTTAGTTGCGTTTGCAAAGATGACCTTGCGCCCTGCCATAACGTTGGTGTCTACGTAGACGGGATATACGGGGTCGGGAACTAAGACGGTGTTGTCGGTGCCGAATATATCCAAGATATTGCCCAAGTCGCTCTTTGCGCCGTCGGATACGAATATTTCGTCCATACCGATTTCCACGCCGAAATCTTTGTAATATCCCTTGATTGCCTGCCTTAAGAAGTCGTAACCTTCGTAGGGGCCGTAGCCTTTGAAAGTTTCCTTTTTCGCCATTTCGTCAACGGCGGTGTGCATTGCGGAAATAACTGCGGGGGCAAGGGGCAGAGTTACGTCGCCTATGCCGAGCTTTAACACCTTTTTATCGGGGTGTGCGGCGGCGTATTTAGCCGACCTGTCTGCAACTTCTGCAAAGAGATAGTTCTGAGCTATGTTGCTGAAATTAGTGTTGTATTTCATAATAAATTACCCTTTAGGTTTATAAAGTTTTATCGCCTTATCGGGGTAAACGGGATAACCCCTTTAGCCGACAGGCGAGTTGAAAACGAAATTATTTAAGTGAATATTTAACAGCCGCCTTGATGAACTCACGGAAAATAGGGTGAGCGTTCTGGGGACGGGACTTGAATTCGGGGTGGAACTGCACGCCGATAAAGAAGTCTAAAGAAGGAATTTCTACCGCTTCTACGAGCGAGCCGTTGGGCGAAGTGCCTGCAACGACCAAGCCTGCGTTAATAAGTTCTTCACGGTAGTCGTTGTTGTACTCGTATCTGTGGCGGTGGCGTTCGGAAATCATATCTTCGCCGTAGCTTTGTTTCATAATGTCGCCGAGCACCTTGCAAGGGTATGCACCCAAACGCATAGTGCCGCCCATTTTAACGCCGTGCTGGTCGGGCATTAAGTCGATTACGGGGTGTTTGGTTTCGGGGTTGAACTCGGTTGAGTTTGCGTCCTTATAGCCCAAGACGTTCCTTGCGTATTCGATAACCGCAGTCTGCATACCTAAGCATATGCCGAAGTAAGGCACGTTGTTCTTTCTGCAATACTCTGCGCAAAGGAGCATACCTTCTACGCCGCGGTTGCCAAAGCCGCCGGGCACGATAATGCCGTCTACGCCGCCGAGCTGAGTATCCACCGTCTCTTCGGTGAGCACTTCGGTATCCACCCACCTTATCTCTACCTTTGCACCGTTTTCATAACCTGCGTGTGCGAGCGCTTCCGCAACCGAAAGATATGCGTCGTGCAACTGCACGTACTTGCCGCAGAGTGCGATTTTAACAACCTTATCCCTTGCTTCGATTCTTGCAAGCATCTTGTTCCATTCGGTCAAGTCGATAACTCTGGGGTCAAGGTTGAGCCTTTTGCACACGATTTCGGAGAAGTTGCTCTCTTCAAGCATAGTAGGGCATTGATAGAGCACGGGCATCGTCATATTTTCTATACAGCACTCGGGTGCGATATTGCAGAACATTGCAATCTTATCCCTTACGTCCTTGGGCATAGGTGCGTCTACCCTCGGAATGATTATGTCGGGATTGATACCCATACCCTGCAACTCCTTAACGGAATGTTGGGTGGGCTTTGACTTAAACTCTTCCGAGCCCGAAATATAGGGTACTAAAGTTACGTGAATAAAACAGCAGTTTTCCCTGCCCACTTCCCTTGATACCTGACGGATAGCTTCGATAAAGGGCTGACTTTCGATATCGCCTATCGTGCCGCCGATTTCGGTTATAACGACGTCTGCGCCCGTAGACTTGCCTACGGAATAGATAAACGTCTTAATTTCGTTGGTGATGTGGGGAATAATCTGCACGGTCTGACCGAGATATTCGCCGTTTCTTTCCTTATTGAGTACGTTCCAATATACCTTACCCGTCGTAAGGTTGGAGTACTTGTTTAAGTTTTCGTCAATAAACCTTTCGTAATGTCCCAAGTCAAGGTCGGTTTCAGCGCCGTCGTCGGTTACGAAAACTTCACCGTGCTGGAAGGGGCTCATCGTGCCGGGGTCGATATTGATGTAGGGGTCAAGCTTTTGAGAAGCGACCTTATAGCCCCTGCACTTTAAAAGTCTTCCGAGCGATGCGGCGGTTATACCCTTGCCCAAACCGGACACTACGCCGCCTGTTACGAAAATGTACTTAGTCATATTTGCACCTCTTAGGTATGATATATTTTAAATTAAATCTCCACGAACCCCGTGAAAGCAAGGGTTGCACTTCCTTCCATATAGACGGTTTCGTCGGTATAGGTTATGATAAGGTCGCCGCCCCTAAGGTGAACGGTGATGGGTACGTTTTTATCGGCGTAGCCGTTTAAAACCGCCGCAACGCCAACCGCGCAGGCGCCCGTGCCGCAAGCCCAGGTTTCGCCGCTGCCCCTTTCCCAAACGCGCATCTTCATTTCGTTACGGGCAATCACCTTAACGAACTCGGTGTTTATTCTGTCGGGAAAATACTTTGCGTTTTCAAATAAAGGACCGATTTTTTCAATATCTAAATCGTCGGGCTCCTTGTACACAACGCAATGGGGGTTGCCCATAGAAACCAAGGTTACGTTATACTCTTTTCCGCCTATTTCAACGGGCTGACTTACCACGCTTTCGCCCTTTAAGGTGGAAGGAATTTTTTCGCCGTCTAACTCAGCAGGCCCCATATCCACCCTTGCGGAAGCAACCGTGCCATCGTCGTTAAACTTAAACTTAAGAACCTTTATACCCGAAAGCGTTTCTATGCGGCAGGTATCACCCTTGACGTAGCCCAAATCGTGCGCAAGCTTGCCTACGCAGCGTACGCCGTTGCCGCACATCTTACCTTCCGAGCCGTCCGCATTGAACATACGCATTTTGCAGTCGGCAATATCCGAACGACACAAAAGTATTACGCCGTCTCCGCCGATTGAAAAGTGCCTGTCGGAAAGGCGAATTGCAAGCTGTTCGATATTCTCAAGCTCGCCGTTCATACAGTCGAAGTAAATATAGTCGTTGCCGATGCCGTGCATCTTATAAAATTTTGTCAACATATTTATTTTTTGATTAGTCGGGCATTACTATGCACTGATTTCTCTCTGCGCCGACGGATACGTATTTAATTTTGCACTCGCACAGCTTTTCCAAAAGGTGAATATAGTCCAAAGCTTCTTTAGGGAGCTCGTCTGCGGTCTTGCACTTAGTTATATCGCAGTGCCAACCCTTGACCTTTTCAAATACGGGCTTGCAGTCGTCAAGCACGTCGGTGAAGGGGAACTCGTCCAAAATCTTACCGTTAAGCTCGTAATGAGTGCAGATTTCGATTTCTTCGTAGTCGTCTAAGATGTCGAGCTTGGTCAAGGCGATTTCGTCTGCGCCCTGACACCTTATGCCGTAACGGGACGCAACCACGTCGAAAGGACCTACTCTTCTCGGTCTGCCCGTAGCCGCGCCGTATTCGCCGCCAAGCTCACGAAGCCTATCCGCCTTCTTTCCGAAGTATTCGCAGGTGAAAGGACCTGCGCCCACGCAGCTTGAATACGCCTTCATAATGCCGATGGACTTATCGAGCTTTAAGTTGGGCACGCCTGCGCCGATAGGCGCATACGCAGCAATAGTCGAAGATGAAGAAGTATAGGGAACTATACCGAAGTCGATGTCCCTGAGTGCGCCGAGCTGAGCTTCGAACATAATCTTTTTGCCCTGCTTGTTGGCTTCGTTGAGATATACGCCCGTGTCGATTATATAGTCGCAAAGGGGCTTGCCGTACGTTTCGAAGTAGTCAATCATATCGTCTACCTTTACGGGGTCGAAGCCGTACGCCTTAATGGTCATATTCTTCCAGGCAACTATATCGGGCAATCTCTTGTAGAGACGGGAAAGATTTAAAAGCTCGCCCATACGGAACGCCTTTTTCATATACTTGTCGGCGTAGATGGGCGCAATGCCGCGCCTTGTAGAGCCGTAGGGCTTGCCCGTAGCTTTGGTAAGCCTGTCCTCTTCCATAATATCCTGCAATACGTTGTAGGGCATAGTGATTATGGCTTTATCCGAAATTTTAAGATTTTCGGGGGTAATCTTTATACCGCCTGCACGAAGCTTTTCAATCTCGCCGCAAAGGTGCTTTATGTCGATAACCATACCGCAGCCTAAGACGTTTACTACTTCTTCACGCAAAATACCCGAAGGAAGCAAGTTTAAAATGAACTTGCCCTTTTCGTTGATGACGGTGTGACCGGCGTTATTGCCGCCCTGATAACGGCAGACGACGTCGTATTCCTGTGACAAAAGGTCAACCATTCTGCCCTTGCCTTCGTCGCCCCAGTTGATTCCGCAGATACTTGTAAGCATATTTTATCCCCCTAAAAAGAGTTTATTATTATTTGCGGCAAGTCGCCCTGCCTGAGAGTGAACGTACGCACCCACATACTATTATAAAATAGTATGGCGTTTAAGTCAAGTTAAAAGCTTAAATAAAGCCTTATTCCGTAACAAAAGTTACGGCGCCGCAAAGTGTTTGCGGCGCCGTAGTAGCATAAAATTTAATTTACAATTAGTTATTCACGCTATAGAGAAGGTCAAAATAGGTGGGGTAAGGCCAGTAGTCTGCCGCTACCATTGTTTCCATCTTATCCACACGCCTTCTGATATCGTCCATAATGGGGAGAATTACGTGAGCCATAGCCTGAGAAGCAGGTACTACGTCTGCAAGGTCAACGTCTGCAAGCGCACCTTCAAGCTTATTGGTTAAACCCACCACTTCGTCGTTGAGCTGAGCAAGGGCGGAAATCGTCTCTTTTTCGGCTATGCAGGGAAGCTCTTCACACACCGCCTTTTTTGCCGCAACGTTAGTACAAAGCTCGGCTACGAAATCGGATACGGCAGGGAGTATGTCGCGCCTAACCATCTCAACCATGGTCTTTGCTTCTATGTTGATAATCTTTATGTAGTTCTCAAGCTGAATATCCGCACGGGCAATAGCTTCTTCCTTGGTATATACGCCCTGACGGACGAACACTTCGATATTCTTATCTTCAAAGCATACGGGAACAGCGTCTGCCGTCGTCTTGTTGTTGAGCAAGCCGCGCCTTGCAGCTTCGGGTTCCCACGCAGGACCGTAGCCGTCTTCGTTAAAGATAATGCGGTAGTGAGCCTTAAGCTCTCTCTTAATTATCTCGTTAGAAGCCTTTTCAACGTCCTTTGCCTTTTCAAGCTCGTCTGCAAAGCCTTCAAACGCGTCTGCAACTATGGTGTTTAAAACGATATTTGCGTCGGCTACGTTTGCCTGTGAACCGAGCATACGGAATTCGAATTTGTTACCCGTAAACGCAAAGGGCGACGTCCTGTTTCTGTCGGTTGCGTCCTTGGGGAAGATGGGGCTTTCGGGTACGCCTATGCTGCCCTTTTGAGCAGTCTTGGGCACGTAGTCCTTATCGTTTACGATAGAGTCTACTAACGCGCCGAGCTGGTCGCCAAGGTAAACGGAAACGATTGCAGGGGGTGCTTCGTCCGCGCCAAGTCTGTGGTCGTTACCGGCAGATGCAACCGAAGCCCTTAAGATACCCTGATAATCGTCGACCGACTTGATAACAGCCGCTAAAACGAGTTTGAATAAGGTGTTGTTTTCGGGATTTTCACCGGGGTTTAAAAGGTTATAGCCGTCGTCGGTGGACATAGACCAGTTGTTATGCTTGCCCGAGCCGTTTACGCCTTCGAAGGGTTTTTCGTGGAGAAGGCATACGAGATGGTGCTTTAAGGCAACCTTCTTCATAATCTCCATAGTGAGCATATTGTTATCTACGGCGACGTTGGTCGTGCCGAAGATGGGCGCCATTTCGTGCTGAGCAGGCGCAACTTCGTTGTGCTTGGTCTTTGAGAAAATGCCGTACGACCAAAGCTCTTTATCCAAGTCCTGCATGTAGGAAACTACTCTGGGCTTGAGCATACCGAAGTAATGGTCTTCAAGTTCCTGCCCGCGTGAAGCTTTTGCACCGAAGAGCGTTCTTCCGCAAAGGCGCAAGTCCTTTCTCTTTAAGTACTCTTCTTCGTCTACAAGGAAATATTCCTGTTCGGGTCCTACGGTCGTTGAGACCTTTTTGCATTCTTTTCCGAACAACTTCAATACTCTCTTTGCCTGCTTGTCGATAGCCGTCATAGAGCGCAAAAGGGGCGACTTTTTATCCAGCGTTTCGCCCGTGTAGGATACGAATACGGTGGGTATGTAGAGCGTACCTTCCTTTACGAATGCAGGGGAAGTAGGGTCCCAAGCGGTGTAACCCCTTGCCATATAGGTTGCACGGGAACCGCCCGAAGGGAAGCTTGACGCGTCGGGTTCGCCAACGATAAGGCTTTTACCCGTAAGGCGCATAATCGCCTTGTCGCCTTCAGGTTCGATAAAGCTGTCGTGCTTTTCGGCAGTTAGTCCCGTAAGGGGCTGGAACCAGTGGGTATAGTGGGTTGCACCCTTTGATACTGCCCATTTTTTCATAGCAGACGCAACCGTACCTGCAATTGATACGTCGAGCGTCTTGCCGGATTCTATAGTAGCGCGTAAAAGCTTATATACTTCGCTGGGTAAAGTTTCCTTTTGAACCTGGTCGTTAAATACGTTTTCACCGAACGTCTCAGGAATATTCATAAAATATCTCTCCTAAAGAAATTATATACCAAAATTATATTTAATAAATGTCAAATTGTCAACCGATAAAGCTTTATATGGCGTTCACAAGTCTTAATAAAAACTATAAGCACAGGTTATAGGTGGTGCGACCAC